>JAOPYP010000552.1 GCA_025964635.1 Actinomycetes bacterium
TTCATCGAAACCTGCGCCAGCGTATTGGTCTTGGCCTTGATCGCCTCGGCGTCGTCGCCCTTCAGCGCTTCCTTCAGGTCACTGACGGCGTCTTCGATGGCGCGGCGCTCGCTCTCCTCGACCTTCGAGCCATGTTCGGCCAGCGCCTTCTCGGTGGAATGCACCAGCGCGTCGGCATGGTTCTTGGCGTCGACCGCCTCACGGCGCTTCTTGTCCTCGGCGGCGTTGGCCTCGGCGTCCTTGACCATCTTCTGGATGTCGGTCTCGGACAGGCCGCCGGAGGCCTGGATGCGGATCTGCTGCTCCTTGCCGGTCGCCTTGTCCTTTGCCGAGACGTTGACGATGCCGTTGGCGTCGATATCGAAGGTCACCTCGATTTGCGGCATGCCGCGCGGCGAGGGGGGAATCCCCATCAGGTCGAACTGGCCGAGGATCTTGTTGTCGGCCGCCATTTCGCGCTCGCCCTGGAAGACCCGGATGGTGACCGCGTTCTGGTTGTCCTCGGCGGTCGAGAACACCTGGCTTTTCTTGGTCGGGATCGTGGTGTTGCGATCAATGATCCGGGTGAACACGCCACCCAGCGTCTCGATGCCGAGCGACAGCGGCGTGACGTCGAGCAGCAGCACGTCCTTGACGTCGCCCTTGATCACGGCGGCCTGCACCCCGGCGCCCAGGGCGACGACCTCGTCCGGGTTGACGGTCATGTTCGGGTCCTTGCCGCCGGTCAGCCGCCGGACCAGGTTCTGCACGGCCGGGATCCGGGTGGACCCGCCGACCAGGATCACCTCGTCGATGTCGGCGGCGGTCAGCTTGGCGTCGGCCAGCGCCTGCTGGACCGGGCCGGTGGTGCGCTCGATGAGGTCGCCGGTGATCTGCTCGAACGTGGACCGCATCATGGTCGTGTTGAGGTGCTTGGGTCCCGAGGCGTCGGCGGTGATGAACGGCAGGCTGATCGTCGTCTGGCTGACCGAGGACAGCTCGACCTTGGCCTTCTCGGACGCCTCGAACAGGCGCTGCAGGGCCTGCGGGTCGGTGCGCAGGTCGATGCCGTTGTCCCGCTGGAACTCCCCGGCCAGGTGGTCGACGATGCGCCGGTCGAAGTCGTCCCCGCCGAGGTGGGTGTCGCCCGCGGTGGCCCGGACCTCGACCACGCCGTCGCCGATGTCCAGGACGCTCACGTCGAAGGTGCCGCCGCCCAGGTCGAAGACCAGGACGGTCTCGCTGCCCTTCCGGTCCAGGCCGTAGGCGAGGGCCGCGGCGGTCGGCTCGTTGATGATGCGCAGCACCTCGAGCCCGGCGATGCGGCCGGCGTCCCTCGTGGCCTGGCGCTGGGCGTCGTTGAAGTACGCGGGCACGGTGATGACCGCCTCGGTGACCTTCTCGCCGAGGAACTTTGACGCGTCCTCGACCAGCTTGCGGAGGACGAGGGCGGAGATCTCCTCGGGGGCGTACAGCCGTCCCTGGATCTTGAACCGCACCGCGTCGTCCGGGCCCGGCACCACGTCAAAGGAGACGGCGTTCAGCTCGCTGCTGACCTCGTCATAGCGCCGCCCGATGAACCGCTTGGCCGAGTAGATCGTGCCCTTGGGATTCAGGATGGCCTGGCGCCGGGCGAGCTGGCCGACCAGCCGGTCCCCCTGGGGAGTGAACGCCACGACCGACGGGGTCGTGCGCGACCCCTCCGCGTTGGGTATCACGGTCGGCTTGCCGTCTTCCGTCGCCGCGATCACGGAGTTGGTGGTGCCGAGGTCGATGCCGACTGCAACTGCCATCAGTGCCTCCTAGCCGGCGGTGCTGGTTCCGCCGCGCTGGTTCCGCCGCGCTGGTTCACGGTGCTGGTTCTCGCTGCTGGATCGCGCTGCTCGCTCACCGGCGGTCCGGCGCGGTCGCAGATGTCGTCGTACTCCACGCTCCGCGCCCGGGAGACCGGGGCACATCCTCAATCCGGCTAGTCCTCGCCCCGCCCCGGCGGGGGCGGCGGACCTACCCGAACAGGTGATGTGACCCCGGTCCCGCGGGCGGACTCTGGACGCGGCGCAAACCACGGCCCGGATGGGGTGAGCCGATGAAGACCGATGCCCAGATCAAGGACGACGTGCTCGAGGAGCTGCGGTGGGACCCGCAGCTCACCGGCGCCGACGCCATCGGGGTAGCGGTCAAGGACGGCGCGGTGACCCTGAGCGGCCACGTCCCGAGCTACGCGGAGAAGATGGCCGCCGCGCGGGCGGCGGAGCGGGTGTACGGCGTCAAGGCCGTCGCGAACGACCTGAAGGTGGACCTGCCGGGCGCGCCGCGTGACGACTCCGACATCGCCCGGGCGATCGCGCACGTCCTGGAGTGGAACGTGCAGGTACCCGAGGGCCGGGTGCACGCCACGGTGGAACACGGCTGGGTCACGCTCGAGGGCGAGGTTGATCACGACTACCAGCGCCGCGAGGTGGAGCGGATGGTCCGGCACATCCGGGGGGTGACCGGGGTGCTGAACAACATCACGGTCAGGCCGCCGCCCAGCCCGGCGCGCGTCCAGGACCTCATCGAGGACATGCTCAAGCGCCAGGCGGAGGTCGAGGCGCGGCAGATCAGGGTCGAGGTGACCGACCACACCGCGAAGCTTTACGGGCAGGTGCACTCGCTGAAGGAGGCGCGCGCCGCCCAGGCGGCGGCGGCCGCGGCACCCGGCATCGCCAGCGTGGAGAGCCATCTGGTGATCACTCCGTGATTCCCCGTAATTCCCCGGCCGGCAGACGCCGGCCGCGGCAACGCCAGCCAGGGAAGGACCGCGATGAGTGACCTGATAGTCATCGGCTACCCGGACGAGGACACGGCCCCGCGTGTCTACGACGAGCTCATGAGACTGCAAGACGACCTGGTGGTCGACCTGGAGGATGCGGCCATCATCCGCCGTGACCAGGACGGCAAGCTGCACGTGACGACCCCGGCGCACCACGCCGTGGCCTGGGGCAGCCTCAGCGGGCTGTTCTGGGGAACACTGATCGGGCTGCTGTTCCTGTTCCCGCTGGCGCCCGTGGTGGGCGTGGCGGGCGGGATCATCGGGGCCGCGATCGGCGAGGCCGGGAACCTGGGCATCAAGGAGGACTTCAAGCGCCGCGTCCAGGACCTCGTGCAGCCCGGGACGTCCGCGCTGCTCATCATCGTCCGCAAGGTCACGGTGGATAAGTTCCTTGAGGCGCTGCGGCCCTACGGCGGGACCGTGCTGCAGACCTCGCTCCCCCACGACGCGGAGCAGGAGCTCATGAAGGGCCTGCACGGGCCGGACTCCAGCGCGCCGACCTGGGACCAGGCCGCCGCGGCCGGGACCTCCGCCTGATCGCGGATCCTGACCCGGTAAAATCTAGCTGTCCCCCCGGAGGTGCAGTGATGGTTGAGCCGGACGACCTCGATATCTACGATGAGGCCGGGCCGGCCCGGCTGAACCCGGCCCGGCTCTGGGCGGGCGGTGTCGCTACGGCCGTCGTGGCGGCCCTGGTGGTGATCGCCGGGGTGTTCGTCGCCCGCGGCATCCTGGGCGTCCCGGTGCTGGCGCCCAAGGCGGCCGGCAGCTTCGGCAGCTCCGTGACCGCGGTCTACGCCGCGGTGGCCGCCGCGGGTGCGCTGCTGGCCACGGGCCTGCTGCAGATCCTCCTGCTGGAAACCCCGCGGCCGCTCAGCTTCTTCACCTGGATCACCGCGCTGGCCGACCTCATCGTGGTCGTGGCGCCGTTCAGCCAGCCGGCCAGCCTGCCGAGCAAGGTCTTCACCGCGGTGATCAACCTGGTCGCCGGCGTGGCCGTGATCTCGCTGCTGACCGGGGTGGCGCGAGGGGCCATGCAGACTGGGCCGCCGCGGCCGGTGCCGAGCCCGGGCATGCGGCCCGACGCGCGGGAGGCTCCGAGGGATCGCCCCCCCGGCTAGCGGAGCCGCCGGCGGGACGGTGACCGGGGCGGCCGGCGGCCGGCCTGGAGCGGCCGCCGCCATGAGCGCGGACTCCGGCGCGGGGTCCGGCTGTCCGGCGTAGCCGCCAGGAGCTCGTTCCTGAGCCGGTCGAGATGGCTGATCAGCTCGCCCCGCAGCGGCCAGCCGACCGGCTTGGCCGCGGGATCGGTGCGCAGCAGCTCGCTGAGCTGGTCTTGCTGTTCCTGGGCCGCGGCCAGGTACTGCTCCAGCTCGTCCTCCAGCTGGCGCTGGCTGGCCGGCTCCCGGGCGGTGGCCAGGCGGCCGTAGGTCCGCACCGCCGCGCCGAGCTGGCGCAGCGCCTCGGCCAGCCGGTTGCGGGTCTCCGGATCGCGCATCGGGCTGTCGTCACCGGCCAGCTGGATGCTGTCCGAGATCGAGCGGGCGAAGGCACGGGTCACGATCGCCGCGTGCTCCAGAGTCTCCAGCCTGTGCCGCAGGCTGACGGCGGCGTTCGGCAGCCGCAGGCCGCGCGGGTTGAGCCGGACGCTCTCCTCCGCCTCGCGGAGCGCGTCGTCCACGCGCTCGATCTCGCCCGACAGCCTGCGCGCCTCGGCGAGCCAGTCCCCCGAGCGCTCCAGGACCGAGCCGTCCTGGAGGCCGCCGGCCATCTCCTCGAGCAGGCCGGCCATCTTGCGGCACAGCTCGTCGATGGCCTCGGCGGCGGGCTGCACCCGCGGCCGGGCGAAGACCAGCCCGGCCAGCAGGCCGGCCCCGGCGCCCACGAGGGTCTCGACGATCCGCCAGGTGCCCGCCGCGTGGGTGTCGAGGGACAGGATCAGCATCGCGCTGATCGGGACCTCGAGGATGGAGTCCTCCAGGTGCAGTGCGTACCCGACCGCGAGGGCCACCGCGATGGTGAGCCCCAGGCTCCACCAGGTGAACCCGATCCACGAGGACAGGGCCACGGCCAGCACTACCCCGGTCACCACGGCACCCACCCGGCGGATCGCGCTGCGGAGCGTCTGGTAGACCGTGACCTGGATGACGAGCAGCGCGGTGAGCGGCGCGAGCACCGGCCGGGAGACGACCGGCAGCAGCAGTGCCACGAGATACGCGAACACTGCCGTGCTGGCCAGGCGGACGATGGTCACCGCAGTCGGCTGCGCGCGGCGCCGTACCACGGTCAGCGTGACGGGGGTGCGCTGCGCGACGGCCCGCGCGGCGGCACTGATCTGGGTGGCCTGGCGCCTGCGGAACACCGGGAAGTTCATCGGTGCGCCACGCTGCCGGGAACACCGGCGTCCCGACATCCCCTGATCGGCTAGCAGGGCCGGTCAGCGCCCCAGCGAGCTCAGTCCAGGTAGCCGGACCCGGGCCGCCGGCCAGAACTAGCGACTTTGATGATGTGCGCCCCGCCGGCAGCGCCGAGCCTGGGGGTACCTGCCGCCGCGGCGAAAGGCGACCATGCCGGCTCCCACCGATCCGCACGTGACCCTGATCCGTCCGGTGTCCCCCCGGACACCGGACGGCTGTGAGGAATGCCTGCGCCAGGGGTCGGCATGGGTGCACCTCCGGCTGTGCCTGACCTGCGGTCACGTCGGCTGCTGTGACTCCTCCCCGCTCCGGCACGCTCGCGGGCACGCCTACGGGACGGGCCACCCCATCGTGCAGTCCTTCGAGCCGGGCGAGAACTGGCGCTGGTGCTATGTGGACGAGACCTATGCCTGATCCACGCGCCGGCGCTGGTCGCGGCCCCGTCTCCGGCGTCCGGGACCCGGAGCCCGGCCCGGCTGCAGACTCCGGCCCGGCTACAGACTCCAGCCCAGCCCGGCCGATGGCGGAAACCCCCGATCTGAACGGGGCCTACCCGCGGCTCAGTGACCCCCAGATCGCCGCACTGAGCGCTTTGGGCCAGCGGCGCCCGGCGCAACCGGAGGAGATCCTGTTCGCCGAGGGCGACCGGAACTGCGACTTCTTCGTGGTTCTCGGCGGGCTGGTCGCGGTGGTGGAAGGCCGTGGGACGCCGGAGGAACGCGTCATCAGCGTGCACGGCTGCGGCCGCTTCCTCGGCGAGCTGGGCCTGCTGACCGGCGAGGCGTCCTACTACTCGGCCGTGCCCGTCGAAGCGGGCGAGGTGCTGGCGGTACCCGCGGATCGCCTCCGGGAACTCGTCGCCCAGGATCCGGCCCTCGGCGACCTCATCCTGCGTGCCTGCCTGATCTGGCGTTCCATCCTGATCGGGCTCGGTGCCGGCCTGCGGATCATCGGCTCCCGGTACTCGCCGGATACCCGGCGGCTACGGGACTTCGCGGCCCGTAACCGGGTCCCGGCCCGGTGGCTGGACCTGGAGGCGGACCAGGGCGCCGAGACACTGATCAGGCAGCTGGGCGTGACGCCGGAGGAGACCCCGATCGTGCTCCTGGGCGGGCAGCTGCTCCGCAACCCCGGCAACGCCGAGCTGGCCGGCGCGATCGGGCTGCCCGCCCCCGGGCCGCCCGGGACCAGCTGCGATCTCCTCGTGGTCGGCTCGGGACCGGCGGGGCTGTCCGCCGCCGTGTACGGGGCCTCGGAAGGCCTGCAGACCGTGGTCCTGGACGGGACCGCCGCCGGGGGCCAAGCCGGGACCACCTCCCGTATCGAGAACTATCTGGGGTTCCCCTCGGGTATCTCCGGCGCCGAACTCGCGGAGCGGGCGGTGCTCCAGGCGCGGAAGTTCGGGGCCCACTTCGTCGTGCCGGCCGAGGCCACCTCCATCCGGGCGGACGACGAGTCGTACACGGTCCAGCTCGACGACGGCACGTCGATCACGGCCACCTCCGTGGTCCTCGCGACCGGGGCCAGGTACCGCCGCCTGCCGATACCGCGGCTGGACTATTTCGAGCAGATGAGCGTCTACTACGCCGCCTCGCAGGCAGAGGCGCAGTTCTGCGCCGGTGATCCGGTGGCGATCGTCGGCGGCGGCAACTCCGCCGGGCAGGCCGCGGTCTTCCTGTCCCGGTACGCCGAACAGGTCACCCTCGTCGTGCGCGAGCACGACCTGGGCGAGTACATGTCGCGGTACCTGATCGACCAGGTCAGGCGGATCCCGAACGTGAGGATTCTGCTCGGTACCGAGATGCGCGAGCTGCTCGGCGATCAGGCCCTGGAAGCGATCACGATCGAGGACCGCCAGACCGGCGAGCGGCGCACGCTGCCGGCCCGGGCCCTGTTCATCTTCATCGGCATGACCCCGTGCACCGGCTGGCTCGGTGACCTCGTCGAGCTCGACGAGCATGGCTTCGTCCGGACCGGGCCGGACGCGTCGCCGGCCGGCGGCACGTCAGAAGGGTCCGGCTGGCGGCGTTCGGCGCTGGAGACCAGCCGGCCGGGGATCTACGCGGTGGGCGACGTCCGCAGCGGCTCGGCCAAGCGGGTCGCTTCGGCGGTGGGCGAGGGGGCGATGGCCATCTGGCTGGCCTTCGAGCGAGTACGGCCGGCCTAGCCGGCCCGGATCAGGAGGCAGCGGAGATGCCAGTAATGGGCTTCACCAAGTTCGAGCGCTTGTTCCGCGTCGCGGGCAGCGTGGACGTGGACCGGGACGATGTCGAGCGCTATCTCGACTTCGTCAACGACGCGCTCTACGACCTGCTGATCATGGCCCAGGCCACGGCGAAAGCGAACGTCCGCGACGTCATCGACCCGTGGGACCTGCCCCTCACCAGGGGGCTGCAGGAAAGCATGCACGCGTTCGAGCGCATGGACGCGGAGATCGGGATCGAGCCCATCCTGGAGGAGCTGGCCGCCCGCCCGCCGCTCGACGTCAGCCTGGACGATGACACGCAGGCGCGGCTCCCGCTCATCTTCGGCGGCATCACGGTCGCGCTGGCCAGGACGTTCAAGCTCATCGACGCCGAGCTGAAGGCGGTGCACACCGAGGAATGGGAACGCACGTTCAACCTCTTCCGGCTGCTGATCTGAGATGATCACCGCCGAGACGGTCAGCAGCATCCGCACCTTCGACAGCGGCGGGCTCCCGGTGGTTTCCCTCTACGCGGGGGTCGATCCTGGTCCTGACGGCCAGCGGGAACTTCGCTCCCGCATGTCCAGCCTGCTGGATGAGATCCGCCCGCTGGCCAAGGACGGCATCGCGCACCGCGACTGGCGGATGTCGTTGCGCGGGGACATAGCCCGGATCAAGGACGCAATCGGCGAGGAGCGGTGGCGCCCCGCGGCGATCGCGATCTTCGCGTGCAGCGGCCGCGGCCTGTACACCGAGGTGCAGTTGCCGGAGCACGTCCCGGACCGGGTCATCGTGGATGAGACGCCCTACGCCCGGCCCATGATCGCCGTGCTCGCAGAGCACCCGCGCAGCTGCGTGGCCGTGGTCGACCGGGCCACCGGCCGGATCTGCGAGCTCTACCAGGACGAGGTGAGCGAGCTGGACAAGGTCACGGACCCTGAGTCGCGCAGGCCCCCCGTCGCGGCGGGGCGGCCCGACGACCGGGTCAGTAACAGGGTGGACGAGCTGGCCAAGCGGCATTACCGGCGCATCGCGGAACGGCTGGCCGGACTCATGCAGACCGATGAGTACGACCTGCTGATCATCGGCGGCCACGGTTACGAGGTGCCGGAATTCGTGCAGCAGCTCCCCCACCCGGTGCGCGACCGGGTAGCCGGGACGTTCAGCACCGAGCCGGGCCTCGCGCCGCTGACCGAGATACGCGAGAGCGCGGGGGCGATCGCGGCCCGCTTCGAGCAGGAACGCGACCAGCAGCTGGTCTCGGGCGTACTCGAGAAGGCCGCGATGGGTGGCCTGGCCACGGTGGGCCTGCGCGGGTGCCTGTGGGCCGGCACCGTGGGAGCTATCCAGACGCTGCTCGTGCGCGAAGGCGCGGCCGCGCCGGGCGTCGTGTGCGATCAGTCGCGCTGGCTGGCCCGGTCCGGAGAGGTCTGCCCGCTGTGCGGGAATCCCACCCGGACCACCCCGGACGTGATCGACGAGCTGGCGCAGCTCGTTATCAACGAAGGCGGGGCGATCCATCACATCAATTCCGGGGGCGCCGGGCTCATGGGCCACGACACCGGCGCCGAACTGCGCTTCCCGCTGCCAGAGCCACCTGCCGACGGCTCTGCCGACGGCGCGTGACCGCACCGCGCGCGTGACCGGGCAACGTGTCCGGCCGGACACGTCGCATCACCCCACCGCGGCCCCGGTGGGTATCCCCCAGCTCCACCGGGACCGCTCCGGGTGAGGCTGCGGTCAGCCGGTGACCTCGACGTGCCGCGGCCTGGCGGCCTCCGACTTGGGCACGGTCAGGGTCAGGATCCCATCCGAGAGGGTGGCGTTGACTCCCTCCGGGTTGATGTCGCCGGGCAGAGTGGCGCGGAACTCGAAGCGCCCGGTGCGGCGGGCCCGGCGGCGGCGCCGCCTGCCCTCTTCCTCCTGCGGCTCAGTGATCTCGCCGCTGATGATCAGCTCACGGTCGTTGACATCGACGTTGACCTGATCCTTGTTCACGCCGGGCAGCTCGACCTCGACCACGTAGGCGTCGTCGGTCTCGGTGATGTCGGCCAGGGGTGTCCACGGCGCGCTCAGGGCCGGCGTGAAAGCCAGGTCCCCGAACGCCATGCTCATCAGCTGGCCCATCCGGTCGTAGATGTCTTCGAACTCACGGGACGGGTCGACCAGGGTGATATTGCGCGCGCTCCGGCGGGCCGGAAGCTGTGCCATCGCGGAACCTCCTGTGACTCGGATCGGTGGCTTGGGGCACGTGGCCTCGATGCCCGATGCTGTCCGGGCGCAACGGGCAGCGCATCCCCCGACCGGCTAGTCGTGTGTGAGCCAGTCAGCTGCCACGGCGCCGGCCTGCCCGGGACTACCCACCTTGACGAAGTGCCGGGAGGGACGGGTGGCCAGGCTGTGTCTCATGCCATAGCGATCCCAGCCACATCGCCGTCGGGCGGCAGGGCAGAGGAGGCACATCATGACCATCGCGCCCCCATCCGGCCTGGGCGCGGGCCCGGCTGCGCTGACCAACGAAGAATTGCAGAATTTCGTGGCCAGCCCCCTGGCCGGATGCGCCGGCACGCTGGAGCCAGACGAGTGGTATCCGATCGCGGCCAAGCCCGCGCGGGCCCGCGTTGAAGCGGCCCGCGCGCTGGCCGTCTGCGCCGCGTGCCCGGTGCGGGCCGAGTGCCTGGAATTGTCGCTGCGGACATGGAGCGGCGCGGGCCAGCACGGCGTCTGGGGCGGCCTCGTGGAAGCCGACCGTAATTCCCTGCGCCGTGAATGGCTGCGCGGCGCCCCGGTCACGGCCCTGCTCGCCCGTCTGGCCCGGGCCCGCTGAGCGGGCCGGGCGCGTTAGCCCCCGGCAGCGGCGGGATTTACCGGGGATCCGCGGCCGGAGGAGCCGGGCAGATGGCTGCCGGCAGAATGGCAGAGCGCATTCACCCCGTGCCGGTAAGAGCCGGGGCCGTCATTTAGCGTTCACCGGCGATCCAGCATATTACCCGGCCTTTACTTTAAAAACCATCCAGGTCAGGTGAGGCGCGAGACGCGGGGCGGCTCACGAGGCATCCGCTGTGTCCTTGTTTTATCTCTGAGTTGATGTTTAACATGGACCCTCACGCGGCTCCACGATGGACCACAAGAGGTACCTGGGGACGCCACGGCAGCGCAAGAACGGCTGTTGCGTTACGCCAGTGACGTGTGGCAACTACCTCGGGGACCGGATAATGCGCGGTCGGGACAAAGAATTTGAAGTTGCGCTCCGTATGCTCCGCACGGCGGAGGCGGGGCGCGGCGGGATACTGCTGGTCGAGGGCGAGCCGGGAATCGGCAAGAGCCGCTTCCTGCAAGAATCCGCTACCGCCGCCACGGCGCGGGGGTTCACGCTGGCCTGGGGCCAGGCGGACGTCCAGCGGATGGCGGGCACGCGCGTGGTCGTCCCGACCCCCCAGGAGTTGCTGACGCCCGCGGGCCGGGCGGGCGGCCCCGGGAACGGCCGGCGGTGGGCGGATGCGCCTGCTGTCCTGCGGGGCGATGGCCCAGCCCCGCGCACGGCGGGAAGCCCGATGCCGACGGCGGACGGCCAGATGCTGGTCGTGCTGGACGATCTGGAGTGCGCTGATCGCGCCATGCTCTGGGGGCTGCGGGGCCTGGCCCAGCACCCGCAGACCAGGCCACCACTGTGGCTCCTGGCCAGGAGCACCGCGAGTGCCTACAGCGACGCCCAGTGGCTGTTCACTCATCTGGAGCACGCCGGGGCCGCGCGGATGCGGCTCAGCCCGCTGCGCGAGACGGCCGTGGCCGACGTGGTGGCCGAGGTTCTCGACGCTGCGCCGGATGAGGAGCTCCTGGCCCTGGCGGCCGGGGCGGGCGGGAATCCCCTGCTGCTCAACGAACTGCTCGCCGGCCTGCGCGACGAGGGCAGGATCCGGGCGGACGCGGGATCAGCCCGGCTGGCGCCCGGCCCGCTGCCGAAGCGGCTCCTGGCGGTCGTCCAGCGCTGGGTCACCGCGCTCGGCCCGCGCGTGCGCCAGGTCCTCGCGGTCGGCGCCGTACTGGGCCGGTCCTTCAGCCTCGACAACGTCGCCGCGCTCCTGGGCGAGACGCCGGCCCGCCTGCTGCCGGAGGTCGAGGCGGCCATGGGCGCGGACCTGCTCGCCGCCGCGCCGGAGTCACTGACGTTCGAACGGGAACTGGTGTGGCGGGCACTCGCCGAGAGCGTGCCCCGGCCGGCCCGCCGGGCACTGCACCGGCAGATCGGCCAGTTGCTCCTCGACCAGGGCGGTCCGGTGACCGAGGCCGCCAGTCACCTCGTCCGCGCAGGCCGCCCAGCCGCTCCCGCCGCTCTGGCCCAGGTGGACAGC
>JAOPYP010000569.1 GCA_025964635.1 Actinomycetes bacterium
GGTCCCAGGCGTCCTCCGGCGTGTCGTGCACCGCGTGACAGTCCAGGATTCCGGCGTTGTTGACCAGCACGTCGATCCGGCCGAAACGGTCCGCGACCGTAGCCACCGCCCGCTCGACCTGGCCGGCATGGGACACGTCCACGGTCAGGTGGGCGCGGCCGTCGTCGTCCGGTCCGGTCCCGGCGGGCGGCTGGAGGTCGAAGCTGGCCACGGCCATCCCCCGGGCCGCGAGCTCCTCGGCGACAGCAGCGCCGATACCGCGGGAACCGCCGGTGACGATGGCCACCCGGCGGGTCGGATCAGCCACCGCTTTCCTCCTGACTGGGGACGGCCCCTATCGATTTCCTGCCAACTGTCCGCGCCAAGGTAGCTGGTCCGGTGCTTCCCGCGGGCGGGCGGCCGGGCCGGGGGCGGCGGGTCACGGGGCCGGGTCAGCCGGCGAACGTGGCGGCGGGCAGGCCGGTGACCCCGACATCGGCCCGGAACAGCGCGCCCGCCCCGGGCTCGGCCGCAGGGTCCATGTCCAGCCGGGACGTGGTGATGTACAGCTGGTCCAGGCCGGGACCACCAAAGGTGCAGGCGGTCACCTGGCTGACCGGCAGCTCGACCCGGCCATCCAGGTGCCCGCCCGGCCGGTACCGGTGCACCGCTCCCCCGCCGTGCAGCGCCACCCACAGGTAGCCGTCGGCGTCAACGGCCAGCCCGTCCGGGATCCCGGCCGACGGGTCCACCTTCACGGCCGGCCGCCGCCCCGACCAGCCCCGTTCCGGGTCGTAGTCGAAGGCGTCGACGCGGCGGGTGCCCGAATCGACGTAGTAAGCGGTCGATCCGTCAGGACTCCACGCCAGCCCGTTGGACACCGTCACGCCGCTGAGCACGGCCCGGGAGCTGCCGTCCGGGTCCAGCCGGTACACGCTGCCGCGGCCCGCGGTCGAGGCGTAGGCCATGGACCCGCAGTAGAAACGCCCGTCCGGGTCGCAGCCGCCATCGTTCATCCGGACACGAGGATCCGCCCATATCTCGCCGAGGCGGCGCACCGACCAGTCCTCATCGACCAGGGCGAACTCGCGCTCCAGCGCGACGACCATCCCGCCGCGGGCGCGCGGGCGCAGCGCGGCCAGCACGGTGCCGAGATGGTGCCGCGCGACGCTGCCGTCCGCCCCGAGCGTCAGCAGGTCACCGGCCAGCATGTCGACCCACCGCAGTCCGGGCCATCCAGCCCACCAGACTGGGCCCTCGCCGTGCTCGCTAGCGACCTCGGTCACCTGCACGGCCGTGATCACGCTAGGAGGCTACCGGATTCGAGCTCGGCCAGCAGGTCCGCCAGCCGCGGCCCGAAGCGGCGCACGATGTCGCCCGGCCCGGCCGGCAGCGGAGCCCGCACGCCGCCCAGGGATACGCCATGGCGTGATTCGGCGAGCAGCTTCATGGCCGACATCCACTCCAGCGGCCGGAGATCGGCCAGCATCTCGTCCCGGAATTTCAGGGCCTGCCCCAGCACCTTCTCCGCGGCGGCGCGATCGCCGCCGCGCGCGGCGCTGACCCCGGCGACCAGATGCTCAGGCATGACATTGGCCAGGCCCGGGATGGAGCCCGCGGCCCCGGCCTGGACCGCATCGACGATCGTGTGCTCCGCGCCGACCATGACCTGCTTCCCCGCGTCCAGCACGGCCCGGGTGTAGCGCAGGTCGCCGCCGGAATCCTTCACGCCCCACACCGGGAGCCCGGCCACCACCGGAACCGGCACGGGCGGGCCGAACTCGGGGATGTGGTACAGCAGCACCGGATGCGTGCTGGCGGCCAGGATCTCTTCCACGTACCGGCGCAGCCCGTCCTCGCCCAGCGGGCCGAAATAGAACGGCGGGAGGAGCATGACCGCCGTGGCGGGCGTGTCATTGACCGCCTCGACCAGCTGAAGCGCGGTATCGAGGCTCGACTCGGTGATGGCCGGCACCAGGGGGGTGCCGGGAACGGCCGCAACCAGGGCGCTGAGCACGGCCCGCTTCTCCCGCAGGCTCAGCGACGGGCCCTCGCCTGACGTGCCGAAGGGCACGAGGCCATCAACCCCGGTCTCGGCCAGCCAGCGTGCATGCTCGGCGCTGCGCGCGGGGTCGGCTCCGCCGCCGGAGGCGAAGGCCGTCAGCAGCGGGACATAGACGCCGGAAATCACCGGGTCACCTCCGGTATGCGCATGTTGTTGACTTCATCACGGAAAACTGATTACTGTCAACAGGTGACTATCGGAAGTGAGCTGGCGGGTGTCCGCCGGTTCCCCGCGGACGAGCTGGTCACGCTGGCGGACCAGGCGCTCACCGCGCTCGGCGCCCCAGCGGATATCGCCGGGCAGGTGGCCCGGTCCCTGGTCCTGTCCAACCTGGTTGGTCACGACTCACACGGGGTGATCAGGCTGGCGCAGTACGCGCCCTGGATCGCCGACGGGCAGATCCGCCCGGCCGCGCCCGCCGTCATCACCCGGCGCGAGCGGGCCGCCGCGGTCGTGGACGGCGGCTGGGGCTTTGGCCAGCCGGCCGCTCAGCTGGCGACGGGGCTCGCGGTGGAACTGGCCGGGGAGCACTCCGTCGCGGCGGTGACCATCCGTGACTGCAACCACGTCGGGCGGCTGGGCGAATACGTCGCGGAGCTGGCCCGCAGCGGCCTGATGGGCCTGGCCTTCTGCAACTCGGGAGCGGTCGTCGCCCCGTTCGGCGGCACCGGCCGGGCGCTGGGCACCAACCCGTTCGCCTGGGGAGCGCCCGGCGCCGCGTACGGCCCCCTGGTCCTCGACTTCTCCACCGCCGGAGTCGCCGAGGGCAAGCTCCGGGTGGCCGGGGCGGAGGGACGGGACGTCCCCGCCGGGCTGATCGTCGATTCGCGCGGGCAGCCGACGACTCACCCGGCCGACTTCTTCGCCGGGGGTGCGCTGCTGCCCTTCGGCGGTCACAAGGGCTCGGGCATGAGCATCATCATCGAGCTGCTCGGCGGCCTGCTCACGGGCATGGGAACCGCACCGACGCCCGATTACGCGGGCGGCAACGGCACGGTGCTGCTGGCCATGAGCATCGGCGCGTTCACCGACGAGGACTCCTACCGCGACGAGGCCATGCGGTTCTGCGCGCAACTCGTCGCAGCCGGGGCGGGCCCGTCCGGCGGCCATGTGCTGCTGCCCGGCGAGCTGGAATCCCGGACCCGGCAGCAGCGGCTGAACCAGGGCATCCCCGTCGGCGAGGGCGTGCTCGACCTGATCTACACGATCACGGACCCGCTGGGCGTGCCCCGGCCGGAGCCGGCCAGGTAGCGGCGCCGCCCGCCAGAATGGCAGCGGGGCGTACCAGCTGAGCAGATGCTCGCTCTCCGAGACCGGCCTCTTCTTGTGGTCTTAGTACTCGTGCAGTACCGCCCCGCCTACGAGTGAAAAGTCGCCGCACCAGTAAAACCCCTCCAGGTAAGCGAGCACGGGCAGCCGGTAGAGGGCGGCCTGGGCGTTCGGCTCGATGCGCGCCGTGCACGGGCCGGTCCAGCATCCGGTGATCTCAATATCGGAGAGGTCGCGCGCTGTCAGCTGGCGGAGAGCGGGCCGGCCGTCGATCTGCGGGATGATCTTCAGGTTGATGTTGGTGACGAAGTCGACCCGGCGGCGCACATCATCGAGAGTGGCCGGGCGGCTCTTGTAGGGCAGCGTGCCGGTGAAGACATCGATCCCGTTGCAGCGCACCGACCCAACGATGAGATCGCCGCGGGTCACCAGGCGCACGTCCGCCATGCGCTTGGGCTGGCCGTGAAATTCCCGGCCGCCGGCCATGGCCCGGTCGTTGTCCACGAAGAAATACGGCGAGTAGGCGCCCGCCACGGGCCCGCTGGCTGCGTCGTGCCGCACCGCCACCATGATGTTCGCCTCGTAGGTGTCGCGTCCCATTCCCGGGACGTCGCCCCAGCGCGCGATCTGGACCATAACGATATCGCCGACCGGATGCAGGGGTGCGGGCACGAGCGCGCTGATCGCGTCAGGATCGGTCCGGTACTGAATGGCCAGCACCTCGCCGTCGCTGAACCGTCCGGGCGGCGCACCGTGCAGCGGGTCGTGGAAGGGCATGGAGTGGGCCTGGGCCGGATCAGGCGTTCCTGCCGACGGTGGCCGCCGGGTCACCGCGCGGCCAGCCACTGGCGAGGGTTACCGACGGTCAGCTGATGGATCACTTCGGGTGATACGCCCCGGGAACGGAGTGCGGGCAGCACCGTCGAGGAGACGAACGCCAGACCGAGGGGGTTGGCCACCTTGTGCTGCACCTGTTGGCTGTCGGTCAGCAGGCCAGCCCAGACGGGGTCGTCGTGCGAGAGCAGGATGCGATCGCCGTACCCACGCTCGATTAGCCGGACGATCATGTCGACCCGGTCCTCGACCGTCTGTCCGCCGTACTCAGGTAGCGCGCCGTTCGGCAGCCTGTCCATCGCGATGCGGTATCCCCGGGCGGCCAGCCGGCTCAGATAATCGACGTCGGCGCTATCATCGCTGTGCCCGATTGCCACTCGGCGCGGGTCGGCGCCGAAGCCCTCCAGCAGGTCTGCCTGCTGCTCGCCAGTTCGATGGCGGGCTGCCGTATGGGTCATGATCGGCGCGGAGGTGGCGATGCTCGCCCGCGCGGCCGCGGCCAGGACCACCTGGGCGAACGGCTCCACCCGCGCTTCGCTCGCCACCTTGATGACACCAGCCCGGATCGGGGTACCGTCCATGCCCTCGGTCAGATCGCGTTCGAAGCGCTCGGCCAGCTGATCCGCCGACCGCGCGCGCAGCGTTACGGACGGGTCGAGCCAGAGGCCCGTCGATCCGACAATGGTGACGCCCGAGGCGGCGGATACCTGGGCCAGCAGCGAGGCGTCACGGCCCAGGTCGAATGTGGTGCAGTCCACGATCGTGCTCACCCCGGCCGCCCTGGCCTCGCGCAGGGCCTGGACGCCCCTGTCGATCAGCCCGGCCCGTCCCCCGCAGACCTCTGGCCAGCTGGAGACGATCCCCGGCGAGGACGCCACGACGTGCTCATGGACCAGCACAAATCCCAGGTCTTCTACAGCGACCGTACCCGTCACGCTCTCGATGCCGGCCATGAACGCTCCTGGGTCGCGCGAAGAAACGTAACGCGCATCGCATCGCCTCCTGGTCGGCTGCGAGATAGCCAGCCCGGGTCCATAGCTGCGCAGCACGCCGGGTGGCAGGTCCGGTAGCGTCATGATTAACGCCCGGCCGCCTGCATCGCCGCGCCCACGGCCCGCTCCACGTCGGCCGCCCCCGGGGTCAGCGCGTCGAGCAGGACCGGGCTGTGCGGCACGGGGGCGAAGCCGGCGCCGACCCGCAGGACCGGCGCGGCCAGTTCACCGAACAGGCTCTCGGACATCGCCGCGGCTATCTCCCCGCTCACCCCGCCGTGCCGGTAGGCCTCGGTGGCCACCACCAGGCGGCGGGTACGCCGGACCGACTGCTGCACCGTATCGAGGTCCAGCGGCATGAGCGTGCGCATGTCGATGACCTCGACGTCGATGCCGTCGGCCGCCAGGCTCTCGGCCGCGCGCAGCGCCTTGCCCACCATGACCCCGTAGCAGGCCACGGTGACGTCGGCGCCGGGCCGCCGGATCGTGGCCTGCCCGAAGGGCACCAGGTCGTCCGGGCCGCCTGCCTCGCCGCGCAGGCCGGTCAGCATCTTGTGCATGAGGAAGATGACCGGGTCGGCCCCGCGCAGCGCCGTCTTGATCAGCCCCTTGGCGTCCGCCGGGGTGCTCGGCATGGCGACCAGGAGTCCCGGGACATGACAGAACCACGCCTCCAGGCTGTTGTTGTGCTGCGCCCCGCCGCCGGCGAAGCCTGTCGTGCCCCGGATCACCAGCGGAACCGGGCGGTTCCACCAGTAGCGCACCTTCGCGGCCTGGTTCACGATCTCGTCCATGGCGCCGAAGGCAAAATCGGCGAAGTTGAGATCCACCACCGGGCGCAGGCCGTCCAGGGCGGCGCCCACCCCGGCGGCCACCATCGCGGCCTCGGAGATGGGCGTGTTACGCACCCGGTCCCGCCCGAACTCCGGCCCGAGCCCGGTCACCTGGGCCCAGTGACCACCGCGTTCGTACAGGTCGGTGCCCATGACCAGGATGCTGGGATCCCGGGCCATCTCCTCGGCCAGGCCATCACGGTAGGCGCGGGACAACGTGGTCCGGCGGCCGGTGACCTGGCCGCTGACGGCGGTCATGACCCGGTCCTGATGCGCAGCTCAGTGGCGGTGACCCCGCCGGTGACCGTAGCCGGGTCGGGGAGCGGCGCCGCCTCAGCCGCCGACACGGCCTCGGCGACCCGGGCCCGGGCCCGGCCCGCGGCCTGCTCGTAGCCATCGTCGTCCAGGTCACCCCGGGCGACCAGGGCGGCCCGGAGCCGCTGGACCGGATCACGGTGCCGCTCCCACCACGACACCTCATCGGCGGTGCGGTACTGGCCACGCTCGCCAATATCGTGCCCGAGGTGGCGGTAGGTGAGAGCCTCGATGAAGGTCGGGCCGCCCCCTGAGCGGGCCAGTACCGCCCCCTGCGCGGCGGCCCGGTGGACGGCCGCCACATCCTGGCCATCGACCTGCACCGCGGGGAGGCCGAACCCGGCGGCCCGCGCGGCGATGGACTCTCCGGCCATCGCGTCGCGGATCCTGGTCTCCACGGCGTAGCCGTTGTTCTCGCAGACGACCAGCAGCGGGAGGTGCCAGGCTGCGGCCAGGTTGACGAACTCCCAGACCCGCCCGGTGTTGGCGCCGCCGTCCCCGAAGAAGCCGGCCGAGATCCGCGGCTCACCCCGGTAGGACTGGGCCAGCGCGGCCCCGAGGGCCAGGCCCACGCCCGCGCCGACGATGCCGTTCGAGCCGAAGAACCCGGCGCCGAAGTCGGCCAGGTGCATGTGGCCGCCGCGCCCTGCGGAGGAACCGGTCCGCTTGCCGAACAGCTCGGCCATCATGAGGGCGGGGTCCATGCCCTTGGCCAGCGCGACGTGATGGCTGCGGTGGGGTGCGGCGGCCACATCGTCCGGGCGGAGCACCGAGCCGACCCCGACGGCCACCGCCTCGTGCCCGATCGCCGAGTGCATGCCGCCGGGGATGGCACCCGCCTGGGCCAGAGGGCCGGCGGCGGACTCGAATTCGCGGATCAGCAGCATCCGGTCGAGCCAGCCCGCCGCCTCCGGGGAGGGCACGTCGCCCAGATCGATGGCGGCCCCCGGGACGGTGCCGGTGATGTCGGTGTGAGCTCTCACTCGCCGTCTACCTCGATCCAGGTCAGCACGGTGCCGGTGGGTATCTCGACGTCTATCTCGACCAGCTGCGGTCCCAGCACGCCGGTGGCCGGGCTCTCCAGGGTGACCTCCGCCTTGGCGGTCTCGATGTCCACCACCGGCTCCCCTTCCCGCACCCGCTCGCCAGGCTGATGCAGCCAGCGCAGTACCACGCTCTCGGTGTCGGCCATCCCGTAGACCGGCACTGTCAGTTCGACTCTCGACATGCTGCTCCTTACTCGCCGATCGTGCCGCCGGCATTGAGGGCCAGGTTGCCCCCGTCCACGGGCAGGATCACGCCGGTGATCATCGCCGCGGCGTCGGAGGCCAGGAACGCCACCGCGGCCGCGACCTCCTCAGGCTCCGCGAGCCGGCCGAGCGGGATGCCGCGCAGGAACGTGTCGATCAGCCGTCCCTCGGCGCTGGGGTTCTCGCTGAGCGCACGCAGGCCGTCGGTGGCGATCTGGCACGGCGCGACCGCGTTGACCCGGATACCGCGCGGGGCCCAGGCCACCGCCAGCTCCCTCGTCAGCTGGTCCACGCCGCCCTTACTCACCCCGTACGGGAAGTTGCCCCGCCCCAGCGATGTGCTCCCGCCGATGGAACTGACGTTCACGACCGCGCCGTTCACTACCGCGCCGTTCACGGCCGCGCCGTTCACGGCCGCGCCGTTCACGGCCGCGCCGGGCCCGGGACCGCCGGCCGCGATAAGCCGCTCAGCGAACCGCCTGGCACAGAGGAAATAGCCGGTCAGGTTGATCGCCAGGGTGTGCGCCCAGGTTTCGTCGGTGACCTCCAGGCTGGCCTGGCGCGGATTGATCCCCGCGTTGTTCACGAGGATGTCGGCCGGCCCGGAGGCGGCCACCTGGTCGAAGGCCGCCGCGATGCTGCCCGCGTCGGCGACGTCACAGCTGATCGAATCGGCGCAGCCGCCCGCCGCCCGGATCTGCGACACGGTCTGCTCCGCGCCAGCGGCATTGATGTCCAGGACGCTGATCCGGGCACCCGCG
This sequence comes from Actinomycetes bacterium, assembly GCA_025964635.1. Taxonomy (GTDB): domain Bacteria; phylum Actinomycetota; class Actinomycetes; order Streptosporangiales; family Streptosporangiaceae; genus RYN-230. Next base: position 8,299 of record JAOPYP010000569.1, read on the forward strand.
CCCGCCAGGGTGCGCGCGATAGAACGGCCCAGGCCGCCGGCCGCCCCGGTCACGGCGGCATGGCGGCCGGCCAGGTTCACCAGGGGACCTGTCACGACGCCGGCTCCGCGGTAGCCGCGACCGGCGCGTTGGCCGGGGAGCGCGCCGGCCGGCCGGACAGCACTCGCTGGACGTCCTCGCACGCGCGCACCGCGACATCCCGCTGAGCCTCCTGGGAGTACCAGCCGGTGTGCGGGGTGATGAGAATGCGCGGGTCGCTGAGCAGCGGATCGTCAGCGGGCGGCGGCTCCTGGCTCAGCACGTCGAGCGCGGCCCCGGCGATGTCCCCGGCCCGGACCGCGGCGGCCAGCGCGGCCTGGTCCACCAGCCCGCCCCGGGCGGTGTTGATGAGCACGGCCGACGGTTTCATCGCGCGGAGTGCGTCGGTGCCGATGAGATGCGCCGACTCCGGGGTCAGCGGGACGTGCAGGGAGAGATAGTCGGACTCGGCCAGCAGCGCCGCCCAGTCGGCCGGCTCGGCCCCGGCGGCCACGATCTCCCCGGCCGGCTGGAAGGGGTCGCAGACCAGGACCCGGAGGCCGAGGCCGAGCGCCTTGACCGCGGTGGCGCGGCCGATCCGGCCGAACCCGGCGAGCCCGAGAGTCTGGCCGCGGAGCCTGCGGATGGTCCCGCCGCCCGTGGAATCCCACTGGCCGTCCCGGACGAGGTCCAGGTACTGCGGGAGCCGCCGCGCGCAGGCGAGCAGCAGCGTGATCGCGTGCGTCGACACCTCGTCCACCGAGTAGTCGGAGACGTTGGTGACCAGGATCCCCCGGCGGGCGGCAGCGGCCAGGTCGATGCTGTCCAGCCCCGTGCCGACCCTCGCGATGATCTTGCAGGCGGGCATCGCGGCCAGCATCGCGTCGGTGATCTCCTGGACGGTGACGAGCACCGCATCGGCGTCCTCCAGCTGGTGCCCAACCGGAACGGGTATGCCACTCAGGTGACGGACCTGGTAGCCCATTCCCTCCAGCAGGTCGGTCTCCAGGGCGGTCTGCGCGCGCTGCCCGTAGGCGATGACGACGGTGGCCATGGCTAGATCACCGCCGCGGCGCCGGCCGCGGAGCTATCCGCGGCCCTGACGACCTCGCCAAGCAGGGGAGTGGCATCCGCCCGGTTCAGGTCGGCGAGGGCGTCATCGTCTCCCAGCCCGCAGCCGCGGGTGGCGCCGCCTTCGGCGTAGTAGCTACCAAGTCGCATCGTTTCTCGCGATCAGGATCGTTATATGGGGGGACGTTTGCTGGTCGTCAGCGGAGTGGAGGTCACGGTGCCGGTTTCTGCCGCGGCCGCCGGGTCGGACATGGAGTCCAGGTAACTCTGCAAGATCCGCTCGTACGCGAATGAGATGTGCTCGGTGATCACCTCCGCCGCCGCATCCTCATCCCCCCTCCTGATGACCCTGAGAATCTCGCCATGCCCGTTGACCGTCCCTTCCCGCCAGTCGGGGCTGGCCACGTTGCGTGACAGCATGAACCAGTAGGTGGGCAGGCGGATCTGCTCCCACGCGTTCGACAGGCGCTGGTGGTGCGCGGCCTGGTAGATGGTGTCGTGGAACTGCACGTCCAGCCGGGCCGCGTCACGCTCGGTGATTCGCCGGGAGAACGCGGACGTCATCTCGTCCAGGCTCGCGTCCATCTCGGCCAGGTCGTTGGCGTCTCCCCGCCCGATCGCCAGCCTGATCGCCAGCGGCTCGAGGGCGGAGCGCAGGGTGTAGATCTCCTGCAGGTCGTTACGGGTGAGCTGCACCACGGACACGCCCCGGTTCCGCGACGACCGGACCAGGCCCTCGCGTTCCAGCAGGATGAAGGCATCCCGCACGGGGCCCCGGCTGACCTCCAGCCGCACGCTGAGTTCTTCTTCCCGGAGGCGCTGGCCCGGGCTCAGCTCGCCATGCAGGATCGCGTCCCGGAGCCGCTCTGCGACATCCTCGCCGAGGCTCTTGCGGCTGGCCGGTGTCAGCGCCGACGGCACCTTCCTGATGCGCTGCGGTGACATAGTCCACTCCTCATTCGCCGACAATCGTCAACGAATTATCACCAGCAGGCATGCTGGCCACTCAGCTCACCGGCGTCATTGCACAATGTTGACAGTCTCCAGTTAACCTGAGCCCAAGTCAACATAGGGTTGGCCTCCCGGGACTGTCAAGCCTGGCCCCCGATCCCCCGGGCAGCCTCGCGACCCTACCGGCCCTGGTTTTCGTATCGCCTGACAGTGGGCCGGGCTGGCGTCCGCACCACCCCTGGGTACCAGGTCGCATTCCGGCCACTGATCCACTAAGGAAGGGTAACGACAAAAATCCGTTTATCGTAACTTGTTGACAGAATACGCCGCGCTGACCGAGTATGCGACGACCGGCTCCGCAACGGGAGAGCGCGATGCAGCACGCGGGTTCTCCGCCACTACGCCAGGCGGCCCACCGACCGCACGGGCAGGGCACCGACGCCCGAGCCACGTCCGAAATTCGCGCACAGTCGCACGGTATGGGCAACTGCGTCACCTTTGGGCTATTTTCATCTGGCCGTCGTCAGCGGTCAGCCTCATCAGTGGCAAGGAGGGAACGTGCGCCTAAGATTCGTGGCCGCAGCCTGCGCGGCGGTCGGTCTGCTGGTCAGCGCATGCGGATCGTCATCTTCAGGAGCATCCGGCGGCGGCTCGGACGCGGTAGCCAAGCAGATCACGATCTGGACCACCAACACGGACTTCTGGACCTACCAGTCCTCGCACCTGGCCCCGTTCACCAAGGCGACCGGGATCAAGGTGACGGTCAACGCGATCCCGATCGCAGGAATCCTCGATAAGGAGACCATCGCCCAGCGCGCCAAGTCGAGCGCGTTCGCGATGTATGAGGGACCGACGTCCCTGATCAGCCAGGACGTGGGCCTCCTGGGTGGGGTACCGCTCAAGCCGCTGGTGGCCAGCAGCGCGCTGAAGGTGAGCGGGTTCAACCTGAGCGACATGTCCGAACTGGGCAACTGCTCCCTGAACGGCACGCTGTACTGCCTTCCGCAGTTCGTGGACGGCGCGATCCTCGCCTACAACAAGAAGTTGCTCCAGCGGGCCGGGATCACCACCCCCCCGCAGACCTGGGCCCAGATCCTGGCCGATGCCAACGCCGTCACCCAGAAGACCGGCGTACCCGGCTTCTGCACCCGCGGCAGCCAGGCCGGTTCGGCCATCGCGACCTTCCACTTCGGCGAGGCCTACTACATCCCCTACAGCCCCGGCAACAAGGGATTCATGGTCGGGCCGAAGTGGAACTCGCTGCTCGCCTCCCCGGGCGCCGTCAAGTGGGCCACGCTCTACCAGCAGCTGATGACCAAGGACGCCCCCAAGGGCGTCGGCGCCTTCACCCAGGTCAACTGCATCAACGCATTTGACCAGGGCAAGGTCGCCATGGACTACGACGGGATCACCACGTTCACGGGCCACGAATTCACCCCCGCGGCCGGCTCGCCCATCGCGGGCGCGGTCGGCTTCCAGGCCCCGCAGTGCCTGACCAGCAGCCCGTGCATGCCGTTGGGCCCGTGGGGCATGTTCATCAACCCCAACGTCCCGAAGGACCAGCAGAACGCGGCCTGGAAGCTCATGCAGTACCTGTCCACGCCAGCGTTCAACCGGGCCGAGATCCTGGCCCGGAACGAGCCCGGGCTCGCCGTGGACAAGTCAGTGGCCGGGTCGCAGATCAAGGGCGTGCCCAGCGACTACCTGCAGGCTCTGTCCTACGTCGCCGACCACGCCGAACCGGCCCCGTTCCCGCCGTCCACCGCCTTCAACCAGAGTCAGCAGGACGAGGAGATCGCGATTTCGCAAATCATCAACGGGACCGCACCCGCGAAGGCGATGACGTTCGCCGCCAACGGGCAGGACGCCGTGTTCAGGCAGGCGGGCCTCCTCAAGTAGGACGGCCGCCGGCCCGGACCGTCCGCTGAGGCGACCAGCCGGGCCCGGACAACGAGGGGGCACCATGAGCGGGCAGCTTGGCCTGGAAGGCCCGGGCACCCAGCCCGGATTGCTCGATCGGGCCAGCCGGCGTAGCGCAGGGCCAGCCGGTGACCGCGGGCCGATCCGCCCCGGCCCGGCCCGGCAGATCGCCCTGCGGGGCTGGAGCGCCTTCGACCGCAAGTTCTTCCGGCTCGCCGCCATCCCGGCGTTCCTGGCCGTTTTCCTGGTCACCGTGATCCCGTTCCTGGCCGGCTTCGGGCTCAGCTTCTCCAGCATGAACAGCGTTCACAACCACGTCTTCCCACCCACCCTGGCCAACTACAAAACGATCATCACCGATCCGGTGACCCACACGGTCCTGCTCAACACCGTGATCTATGTCGTCGCCGCGGTGGTGCTGGAGACCGGTTTCGGGCTCCTGCTCGGGGTGCTGCTGGCCAGCAAGCACCGCTTCGTCTCCGGCTTCCGGGTGATCTTCCTGCTGCCGCTGACCGTCGCCGGCGTGGCGGCGGCGATCAGCTGGAGCGCCCTGCTCAACACCTCCCAGGGCTGGGTCAACTACTACCTCGGGCTGCTGCACCTGCCGCAGCCGAACTGGCTGGCGTCCTCGTCCGCGGCGATGCCCTCGGTGATCATCACCGACATGTGGAGTGGTGTCCCGGTCGTCGCCGTGATCGTGCTCGCGGCCCTGATCGGGGCCCCGCGCGACCCGATCGAGGCCGCCATGGTCGACGGCGCCTCGGCCTGGAACCGGTTCCGGTACGTGACCTTCCCCGCCATCCGGCCCGCGCTGGTGCTGGCGGCGCTGCTGCGCACCGTCGCGGCGTTCCAGCAGTTCGCCCTGTTCGAGATCCTGACCGGGGGCGGTCCCGGCCTGAGCACCACGGTGATCAATTTCTACGTGTACCAGCAGACCATCGTGTACGGGAACGTCGGCTACGGGGCGGCCCTGGCCGTCCTGCTGGTGCTCGTCATGGCCGTGCCACTGCTGATCCTGTTCGCGCTCAGCCGCCGTCGCTGACGGCAGGCGCAGGGAACTGATCGCCGCAACGAGGAGATGATGGAAGTGGCAGCAACGGTGGATCAGCCGGCCCGGCCGCGCCCGCGCCCGCGGCCGCTGCAGCGGCACGGCGGCCGGGTGGTTACGCTCATCCTTCTCGTGCTCGGCGCGGTATTCGTCCTGCTGCCCCTGTACTGGCTGCTGTCGACGGCGTTCAAGAACGGGAATGACGCGTTCGCGCTGCCGCCCAGGTACGTCACGAAGCCCACGCTGTCCAGCTTCAAGCAGATCCTCGGCGGCCAGTTCGCGCACTACGTGCTGAACTCGGTCCTCGTCGCCCTGGGCTCCACCCTGGTCGCGCTGCTCCTCGGGGTTCCCGCTGGGTACGCGTTCGCCCGCTCGCCCTTCCGGGGGGCCAGGATCATCAATACCTGGTTCGTGCTGGCCTACGTCGCACCACCAGTGGTCTTCATCATCCCGCTGTACATCATGTACCAGCACCTGCACCTGCTCGATACCTATCTAGGGCTGATCCTGGCCTACGAGACCGGCCTGCTGCCGTTCACCATCTGGCTCATGCGGGTCTACTTCAGTGAGGTCCCGCGGGAGCTTGACGAGGCCGCCTGGATCGATGGCTGCAGCAAGATGCGCGCGCTGTGGAAGGTCGTGCTGCCCACGGTCTGGCCGGGCCTGACCACGGTCGGGCTGCTCGTGGGCCTGGCCTCCTGGGGCGAGTACTTCGGGGCCCTGATCCTGACCGGGCCGCACACGGAGACCGCCCCGGTGGCGGTCGAGGGCTATATCGGCACGACCTTCGCCAACTGGAACGAGCTGGCCGCCGCGGGCGTGGTCCTCGTCGTTCCCGCCTTGCTGGCCACGATCGTCGTGCAGCGGGGCTTCGTCCGCGGCCTGACCTTCGGCGCGGTCAAGCAGTAACGGCGGCCACCCGGCCGGGAGGAGAAACGATGAGCTTTCCCCGAGGCGTTTTCCCGCCGATGCTGACCCCCTTCAGCGACGGATCGGTCGACACCGCGAAGGCGGCCCGGTACGCGAAGGAGCTGCTGGCCGGCGGCGCGCACGGACTGTGCGTGGCCGGCAGCGCCGGCCAGTTCATCGCCATGGACGTGACAGAACGCCAGCAACTCAGCGAGGCAGTCCTGGGCGCGGTGGGCGGCAGCGCGCCCGTGATCGTCTGCGTCGCCGCCTACCGGACCGAGCACACAGTCGCGCTGGCCCGGCACGCGCAGGCGGCCGGGGCGGCGGCGGTCATGGTGTCCGCGCCCTACTACATGGGCGCGCACGTGGACGCGGTGTGGCGGCACCTCAGCAGCGTCCGCGAGGCGGTCAACGTCCCGGTCATGCTCTATCACGTACCGGCCACCACGAACGTCGAGCTGCCGGTGGAGGTGCTCCGCGAACTGGTCGACGCGGACATCATTCACGCCGTCAAGCAGTCGTTCTACGACGCCTATCACACCCGTGACGCGAAGATCGCGCTCGGCGAGGACGCGGCGGTGTACTGCGGGCACGACGGCAGCGCGCTTGAATGCCTTCTGATGGGCGCGGACGGCTGGATTTCGGCGCTGCCCGCCCTGTACCCGTCGCTGGCCCGGCAGCTGTGGGACGGCGTGCAGGCCGGTGCGCCGGTCGCCACGCTGCGCGACCAGTGGTTCCGTCTGCTCCCGCTGGTGAAGCTGATCTTCGATCCCGGCGGCCGGGATGGTCGCGGCGCGCCGCACTGGCTTGAGCTGATGCACGGCGCCGCGAACATCCTGGGGCACGACATCGGCTTGCCCCGGGCGCCCTTCGCCGCGCTGGCGGGGGCCGAGCGTGACCGGCTCATGGCGATTCTCCGGGCGATCGACGAGCGGCACGACCACCAGGTAGCGCTCAGTCCCGGTCCTGGTACCGGCTCGCCTTGACGTAGCCGAAGAACGAGCGGCGCTTGATGAGCGCGGCGACATCCGCGGGCACCATGGTTTCCCAGGAGTCGTCCTCCGCGGCGATCCGGCGGAGCACATCGCGGCTGAAGATCGGCAGGAACTCGGGCTTGTAGTTGTCGAGGTGAACGAAACTGCCCCGGCCCGCGAGATAGTCGTACAGCGGCTGCAGCTCGGGCCGGACCCGGATGTCGTCGACGGTCGTCAGCCCCTCGCCCGGCGAACGCTGCAACGGGTAGACGTACAGCTTCAGGTCGTTCTTGAACAGCCGCCCGAAGCTTTCCAGGATCCCGCCGGGCAGCTGAACGTGGTTGCTCTCGTCGAACAGGTCGATCAGGCTCGGCACCCCCATGACCATGCCGATCCGCTCGCTGGTGCGCTCGCCGATGTACGCGGCCAGGCGGTAGTAGTCGAAGTAGTCGCTGATCAGGACCGTCATGCCGCAGGCCGCGAGCAGTTCCGCGCGGGCCAGGAAGTCACGGCGGTCCACGTCCGCCCCGCCGGCGAGCAGGTTGCGCATCGTGATCTCGGTGAGGGTCAGCACCGGCTTGCCCACGACCGCCGGGTCTTCCTCAAACCGGGCCCGGGCCGTCTCCAGCATGTCCAGGTTCACGTGCGTCGGCGGCCGGAAGCTGCCCCGTTCCACCAGGATCGCCTTCTTGCGCAGCACCTCGCTCGGCTGCAGCACCTCGCGGTCGGGACCGAACATGGCCACGCCGCTGAGGCCGAGCTGGACAAGCTTGAGCGCCATCAGCCGGTTGTCCACGCCGCGGAACTCGATGCCGCGGAACTGGATCATGTCAATCTCGATGCGGCCCGTGGTGAGGCGGTCGAGGAGGCTCTCGATGAGCTTGTCCGGCTCGTGGTGCTGGAAGAACGCCCCGTAGAGCAGGTTGACACCGACGATCCCCAGCGCCTCCTGCTGCAGCCAGGCTTCGACGTCGAGCATCCGCACATGCATCACGATCTGGCTCGGCTCGTCGCGCGGCTGGGCCTGGAACTTCACGCCCATCCAGCCGTGGCACTCGTTGCCGCCCCGGAAGCTGCGCGCCACCACCGTGTCGGCGAAGGCGAAGAAGCAGTTTTCGTCCCCGCGCTCATCGTCCAGCCGCTCAACGTTGAGCTGGAATTCCTTGTCGAGCATGCCCTGGAGCCGCCCGGCGGACACGTACCGGTCCGCCTTGCCGTAGACAGCGTCGCTGACGGCCATGTCGTAAGCGGAGATCGACTTCGCGATGGTGCCCGCGGCGCCGCCCACCCGGAAGAACCAGCGCACGACCTCCTGGCCGGCCCCGATCTCGGCGATCGTCCCGTACCAGCGCGGATCGAGGTTGATCCGCAGGGCCTTCTGGTGAGTGTCGGATTCGTGGGTGCCATTGGCGAGCTCCGTCATGCGTCCCCCCGCCTGCTCCCGGCCGCCTTGACAGCCTGCCATCGTCGTTCACGGTCAGGCCCGACATCAGCGTCCGACGCGGTGATTGTACTAATTGCGCGTTGTCCAGCGCCAGCCTGGCCGCGGGCCAACCGCGACCCCGCTGCCAGAAGGGGCGGCCCCGCCCTAAAGGGATTGGGATAAACGCAGGCCCTGAACGCGCGGCGCCGGGGCCGCCGGCAGGCCCGCCGACGGGGCAAAGTGGCGAGTGAGCAGCTGGTCGAATTCGGCAGCGCGCAGTGGCGGCGAGAAATAGAAACCCTGCGCCACCTGGCAGCCGATCATCTTCAGGCCGGCGACCTGGCTCCTGGTCTCGACGCCCTCGGCGACCGTCGCGATGCCCATGGCGTTGGCCAGGTCGATGACGGCACGGACGATCGCCGAGTCCACCGGGCTCTCGGCCACGCCCTGGACGAACGAGCGGTCCACCTTCACCTCGTGGA
>JAOPYP010000211.1 GCA_025964635.1 Actinomycetes bacterium
AGCGCCGCCCTGATAAGGCGGAGGTCGATGGTTCAAGTCCATCTAGGCCCACCCACGTCCCGGCCCGGCCCGCTCCCCTGGGCCGGGCCCGGAATCGGCACTGACCGCAGAAGTGACAGCAACGGTCATGCCCGGTCCGGCCTGAGCAGCTGGTTGAGCTTGCTGATCGCATCGCGGCGGCGGCCATCATCGGCCGCGGACAGATCTCCATCGTGACCCTCCGAGCCGTCGCTCCGTGATGGCTTCGCCAGGCCACACCCGCGTCCGCTCACCTGGCGATCACGGTAACGAGCATGAACGGAGGCCAGTGAATGACACGGCTGCCAGAATCTACTTCACGTCGCTACGGCAAGGTCTTTGATGAGATCGCGGCTGAGTACGACCGCCGCCGTCCGGCTTATCCTGACGAACTCGTCGGCCAGGCTTGTCAGGTCGCAGGGATCAGGAGCGGTGATCAAGTGCTTGAGGTCGGGTGTGGAAGCGGCCAGCTGACGCGCGGCCTTGCCGCTCGGGGCCTGCGCATCACAGCACTCGAACCCGGCAAGAGCCTCATAGCACTGGCCAGGCAGAACCTGGAAGGTGCTGGAGAGGTGGAATTTGTGAACGCTCAGTTTGAGGATGCATTGCTTCCCCGCGAGCAGTTTCAGGCCGTGTTCTCTGCGTCCGCGTTTCACTGGGTTGACCCCAAGGTTAGTTGGCAGAAGACCGCTGACGTGCTTGTTCCCGGCGGAACGCTTGCCCTCGTGCAGTACTTCGGACTTGAGGAGCCGCGTAGCAAGCGAGATCAGGAAGCAGCACTCGCTGCCATGAGAAAGGTCGCCCCGGACATTGCCGCCAATTGGCCGGCCTACAGGGATCTCGACGCCACGCTCGCGGGGATGGAGCAGCGCCGTGGCAACGTCTCAGAGGTATGGGCCTGGCTCGGCAGCTACGACATAGGGCAAGATTATGCCGGCCGCCTGTTCGGCGATGTTCAGGTGGCAGTTATGCCAAAGCTCATCGAGCACACTCCTGACGAGCTCAATGCTCTCGTTCGTACGATGTCGTTTTACGCTCGGCTTTCACCGGGCCAGCGTCAAGCCCTTGAGCGTGAATACGAGGCCATTTATGAACGACTCGGGCGGCCGATTCGCGCTAGCACGGTCGCGGCTCTCGTCACGGCCCGGCGCAGCACGGAGAGAGATGATCACCGCGCATCGCCCCGGGGCACGCCGCACCAGAGCGAGCCACTTGTGCGGCCCACGGCGTGAGGTTCCTGGGCCGGGTCACCAGCCGAGCTCGGTGAGGCGGGCATCGCCGATGCCGAAGTGGTGCGCGACCTCGTGGATGACCGTCCGGCGGACCTGCTCGACCACCTCGGCCTCAGTGCGGCAGATCGCGCAGATGGCCTGCCGGTAGATCGTGATCCGGTCCGGAAGCACCCCGGCGTACTGCGAAGTCCGGCTGGTCAGCGGGATCCCCTGGTAGAGCCCCAGCAGGCCCGGAGGCCCGGGGCCGTGCTCGACGGTGACCGCAACATTGCGCATCAGCCGGCCGAGGTCCTCGGGCAGGCTGTCCAGCGCGGCCACGACCATGTCCTCGAACTGGGCCGGCTCGACGTCGATCACCGTCCCATTGTCTGCCCCCGGGCTGAACCCCAGCTCTGGATTGCTTCTGGAAGGCCAGGCCATGGGCGTGTCTCACGGCCGGGCACATAGCCTGTTTCCCGACAACATCCGCTATTCCGCCTTCCCCGCCACGAGGGCTGCCTGTGCTGACCAACGAAGTCCCGGACGCCTCCGCCGGGACGGTGGACGATCGTGCCCCCCGGCGCCGCAGGCGGCGCCGGGTCGTGATCGGGACCATTGCCGCCGTGTTCCTGGCGTTCTGCGGGCTGACCGCGCGGTTGTTCGTCTTCCCTGTCTCCGGGATGCCCGCGCACGTGGACGCGATCGTGATGATGGCCGGGCCGGGTGACCGCTTCCGGACCGCGCTGACGCTGGCCGCGCAGCACCGGGCGCCCGTGCTGGTGCTCTCCAGTGGAGACCGGGGCCCCGGTGGATCCGCCCGGGCCTTCGGCGGGCCCTGCGCGCCTCCGATCCCGCGGGTGAAGGAGATCTGCTTCAACCCCAACCCGGACACCACCCAGGGCGAGGCCGAGTACGCGGCCCGGCTGGCCCGCCAGTACCACTGGCACTCGGTCGCCCTGGTCACGATCACGGCGCAGGACTCACGGGCCCGGCTGCGGATGGAACGCTGCTTCAGCGGCCACGTGTACGTGATGACCGCGCCGACCCCCGCCTCGTACTGGCCCTACGAACTGGCCTACGAGTGGGCCGCGACGGTCAAGTCGCTCACCATCAACCGCAGCTGCTGACCCCGTCCCTCCCGGCCACCCGAAAGCCGCCTGGTACCCGCCCGATAAGAGAACGCTTAATCCGAGGTCGCCCGAACGGGGCCCGCCAATTAGAGTCAGGCCCAGGACACCGGGAAGGTAGCTGATGATGAACGATCAGCCGGGTGAGGCGCTCGAGGTACTGCGCGGGGTGTGGAACGCGCAGGAGCAGACCGCTGCCGACCTCGACGAGGACTGCGGCACCACCAAGTCGTGCAAGAGGATGGCTGGCGTCGGCTTCGGCGGCATGGCCGGCCCCGAGGAGGACCTGCGCACCGCGTGGCGGAGCCGGCTGGCCCGCGAGGGCAAGCTGAACGCCGGGGGCCGCAGCGTCGCCGACCTGGTGCTCGGCCCGGCCGAGGATCACTGACCGCTGGATGGAGTATCCGGGCACCGTCGGCGAGCTGACCGGGATCTTGCGCCAGGGCGGTTATCTCGCCGATCGCGGCCTGGCCACCGCGCTGTTCGTCGGCCTCTCGCTGCACCGCCCCGTCCTGCTGGAGGGCGAGGTCGGGGTGGGCAAGACCGAGGTCGCGAAGGTCCTGGCGGACGTCTTCGGGCGGCGGCTGATCCGGCTGCAGTGCTACGAGGGCATCGACACCAGCCAGGCCCTCTACGAGTGGGACTACGCCCGCCAGATGCTCTACATCCGGGCCCTGTCTGAGCGGCACCTGGCCGAGGACGAGGCGGTCGATAAGGTCTTCGGCCCGCGGTTCCTGCTGGAGCGGCCGCTGCTGGACGCGGTACGGGCCGGCGACCAGGCGGTCCTGCTCATCGACGAGGTGGACCGGGCCGACGACGAGTTCGAGGCGTTCCTGCTCGAGGTGCTCTCCGACTTCCAGATCACCATCCCCGAGATCGGCACGATCAAGGCCGAACGGCCGCCGCTGGTGCTGCTGACCTCGAACCGGACCCGTGAACTGCACGATGCGCTCAAACGGCGCTGCCTCTACCACTGGATCGGCTACCCGCCGCCCGAGCGCGAGGTGGAAATCGTCCTGGTCCGGGCGCCAGGCGTGTCCGAGGCGCTGGCGGGCAAGGTGGTCGCGGCGGTCAACCGGCTCCGGGAGATGGAGCTGGCCAAGCCCCCCGGCGTGGCCGAGACCATCGACTGGGTGCGCACCCTGGACTTCCTCGGCGAGACGGGGCTGGGCACTGAGGTCGCCGCGGACACCCTGGGCGCGGTGGTCAAGGAACGGGACGACCTCGAGCTGGTGCGGGACAACCTGGAAGAGATCACATCCGGTGGCTGAGCGCGCCCCCTTCGTCGCGCTGCTGGTGAACTTCACGGCGGAACTCCGCGCGGCCGGCCTGCCGGCCGGCTCCGGGGATGTCCTGGCCTACTGCGCGGCCATGGGCACACTGGATCCGACCGACCTGCTGGACCTGTACTGGGGCGGCCGGGCCACGCTCGTGACGCGGCGGGAGAACATCCCGGTCTACGACCGGGTGTTCCGGCGGTTCTTCCTGGATAGCCGCGACCCGGTCCGGGAACTGCTCACGCTGACGCAGCCCGAGCGCGCGCAGGCCGAGGGCGTGCTCCAGATCCCGGCCACTGATCCCGGGGAGGACCTCCAGGAGCAGGTGAGCCTGGGCCTGATGGCGTCGGACGCGGAGACGCTCCGGCACAAGTCGTTTCCCGCCTGCACCCCAGAGGAGCTGGCGGCGCTGCGGCGGATCATGGCCCGGATCCGGCTCACCCCGCCCCGGAGGCGCACCCGGCGGACCACGGCGGCGGCCACGGGTCGATCGCCGGACCTGCGCCGGATGGTGCGGGAGTCGCTGCGCATGCAGGGCGAGCCCGCCGAGCTGGCCTGGCGGCAGCGCAAGGTCCGGCTCCGGCCGCTGATCCTCATCCTCGACGTCTCCGGGTCGATGGCCGACTACTCCCGGCACCTGCTCCAGTTCGCGTACTCGGCCAGGCGGGCGACCGCCCGGGTCGAGGTGTTCTGCTTCGGGACCCGGCTCACCCGGATCACCCGGGCCCTGGATCATCGCAAGCCCGACGACGCCCTGGAGCGGGCGGCCGGCGCGGTGTTCGACTGGGAGGGGGGCACCAGGATCGGGGCCAGCCTGGACGCGTTCGTCCGCAACTGGGGCCGCCGCGGGCTGTGCCGCGGGGGGATCGTGGTCATCTGCTCCGACGGCCTGGACCGGGGCGACCCGGAGACGCTGGCCACGGCGATGGAACGGCTATCCCGGCTCAGTTACCGGGTGGTGTGGATGAACCCGCACAAGGGCAGCGACCCGCACTTCCGGCCGACCACACTCGGCATGCTGGCTGCCGCCCCGAGCATCGACCTGATCCTGTCCGGCCACGATCTGAGCAGCCTGGAAGAACTCGCTACGCTGCTGCCAGCCCTGAAGTAGGCAAC
>JAOPYP010000602.1 GCA_025964635.1 Actinomycetes bacterium
GATCGGGTGTGAGCGCGGCCGAGCGTTCGAGGAAGGCGGCCGCCGCCGCGATCCCGCCGCGCGCCTGCGCGCGGCCGGCCGAGCGCTCTAGCTCTGCTGAGACGTTCTCATCGGGCACCGATCCAGACCGCCGGGCCTGGCACCGGGCCCAGGCGGCAGCTGAACCCGATGAGAACGTCTCAGCAGAGCTAGAGCGTTCGGCCGGCCGCGCGCAGGCGCGCGGCGGGATCGCGGCGGCGGCCGCCTTCCTCGAACGCTCGGCCGCCCTGACGCCTGATCCGGGGCGCCGGGCGGAGCGGGCACTGGCGGCGGCGCAGGCTAAGTATCAGGCCGGCGCATTCGATGCGGCGCTGGGACTGCTGGCCACCGCAGAACCGGGACCGCTGGATGAGTTCCAGCGCGCCGGCGCGGATCTGCTGCGCGGCCAGATCGCGTTCGCGTCCCGCCGCGGCAGCGACGCACCCCCGCTGCTGCTCAAGGCCGCAAGAAGCCTCGAACTGCTCGACGTGCGGCTGGCGCGGGAGACCTACCTGGAAGCCCTGTTCGCGGCGCTGTTCGCCGGCCGCCTAGCCCTAGGCGGCGGCGCGCGGGAAGTCGCCGAGGCCGCGCGGGCCGCGCCCCCGCCACCGCCGCCCCCGTGCGCGCCCGATCTGCTGCTGGATGGCCTGGCGCTGGTCATCACGGAGGGCTACCCAGCGGGAGCGCCGATGCTCAAGCAAGCGGTGAGCGCCTTCTGCAGCGTGGATATCTCCAGGGATGAGGGGCTGCGCTGGCTGTGGCAGGCCTGGGACGCCGCCGGGCTGTTGTGGGATTACGCGGGCTGCGATTTGCTGTCCGCCCGCCAGGTCGCGCTCGCCCGTGAGGCCGGCGCGCTCATGACGCTCCCCTTCGCCGCCATCACCCGCGCGGGGGTGCACCTGTGGGCCGGGGAGTTCACCGCGGCCGCCTTGCTGGTGGCGGAGGTAGAGTCGGTCACCGAGGCAACGGGCAGCAGCATCGCGCCCTATGCGGCCGTAGCGCTCGCCGCCTTTAGTGGCCGGGAAGCCGACGCTCGTGAACTGATCGAGGCCGCCAGGAAAGACGCGGAGCGCCGGGGTGAAGGTCAGGGGCTGACCCTCGTTCACTGGGCGACGGCGGTGCTGTGCAACGGCCTCGGCCGCTATGAGGAGGCGCTGGCGACGGCGCAGCAGGCGAGTGAGGACTCGCCCGCGAATCTGTTCGGCACCTGGGCCGTAGCCGAGCTCATCGAGGCAGCGGCCCGCAGCGGGGCACCCGAGCGCGCGGCCGCCGCCCTCCAACGGCTCTCGGCGGCCGCCCGCGCCAGTGGCAGCGACTGGGCGCTCGGCCTCGAGGCCCGCTCGCGGGCACTGCTCAGTGAAGGCGAGACCGCCGAGGCCTTCTACCGCGAGGCGATCGACCGCCTCGGCCGCACCCGCGTCCGCATGGAACTCGGCCGCGCCTATCTGGTCTACGGCGAGTGGCTGCGCCGCGCACACCGGCGCATCGACGCCCGTGAGCAGCTGCGCACCGCGTACGAGATGCTCGCCGCCATGGGCGCCGAGGGGTTCGCAGAACGAGCCGCGCGCGAACTGCGTGCCACCGGCGAGCGGGTACGCAAACGCACCACCGGGACCCCTGCCCAGCTCACTGCCCGGGAGGCCCAAATCGCCCAGCTGGCCAGCGACGGCCTGTCCAACCCCGAAATCGCGGCCCAGCTGTTCATGAGCCCGCGCACAGTCGAATACCACCTGCGCAAAGTCTTCACCAAGCTCGCCATCAGCTCCCGCAACCAACTCCACGGCGCCCTGGCCAGCAGCAGAACCGACGGACCGCGGCAAACGCCGTAGCCTCGATTCCGGCGAGACGGCAACCACCGCAGGCGGGCGCCCCGTTAGCGCCGCCGGGTGGGCTTGTCTAGCAGCCGGTTGTGCAACTCAGTGGTGAGGGTATGGATCTGGCGGGTCAGCTGCGTGTTGGTTTTGAGCTCGAGCTCCTGTTCGTTGAAGTCGTGATCTGCCTTGGCCTGCTGGAAGTCCGCCTGCCGATTCTGCCCGATCATGACAAAGGTGGACAGGAAGATCGCCTCCAGCGACACGATCAGGGTCAGCATCGGCCACGGCCTGGGCTCGATGAAGAGCATCCAGAGAGCGAACAGCGCGACGTGAATGTAGACGAACTGCATCGACCCAGCGAAAGCGGTGATCCGGTCAGCGATCCGTAGCTGAAGGTCCCGCGGCCCGTTGTGCCTGTTCGCCACGACGACCGGGTGGTGGGGGCGGCTCTTCGGCTGCGGACCTTGCCCGTCATCGCTGGACCCGGTCGGTTGTTCCGCGGTGCCAGCGGCGTTCCGCGTGGGTCGCAGCAACCCCGTCCTGCGGGGGCGGCGCGTCTGAGCTGGCCGTAGGGTCAGGTGTGGCCATTGTGGTGCCGCCGCAGTTGTACCGGGCGGCGGGCTTTGTTACGGGCGCGCCTATCAGGCCGGGGTCAGGGACCTGGCAGGCGCTGAACAGGCACCCATTGTGGCCGGGACCGAGGCGCCCCCGCCCCCGTGCCAGCTCAGGCCGCATCCTCCAGGACTGAGTGCAGGGTCTGCCCGGTCTGGCGCAGGTGGATGCCCAGCGTGATCTGCGAGGTCCCGTAGATCAGGCTGAACAGGCCGAACAGCAGCGCGAGGGTGACCGCGCCAACGCCGGGGCGTGCGAAGAGCACGACGCCGAACGCGATGGACACCAGCCCGCCCAGGATGAACAGTGCGCGGGTCCCCGCGGTCTCGCCGCCGCGGAAAGCGGCGAAGATCTCGAAGAACCCGCCGGTGAACGCCCAGCTGGCCACGATCAGCACTAGCACCAGCGCGGTGGGCCCGGGCCAGGTCAGGGCCACCACCCCGGCTGCCACGTCCACCAACCCGAGCAGCAGGTGCCCGAAGACCGGTCCGGCGGAGCCGCTGCTGAACGCCCGCATAGCCTGCAGCCCGGCATCGATGAACGCGTAGACCGCAAACAGGATGACCAGCGCCAACACCGTCACTCCTGGCCAGGCCAGGGCCAAGATCCCGACGATGATGGCCAGAACGCCCAGCAGGATCAACGAGGTAGATGTCGATTTGAACATCACAGTAGCCCTTTCTTCTGGCTTTCATCGCGCCGCGTTGCTTGGACCCCCGCGTGTGCCACTACCAGTGGACGCGCAACTCGCCGAAGCAAGCCAACATCTGTGACCAATGGAGGGATAGCTGCCGGCTTCTGATCATCCAGGAGAAGGATCTGGGTGATCTGCGGTCAGCCGCCTTCGGTCTGAGTCGGAGGCGGCTATAGGCCACCGCGCCAGGAAGCAGCGGAAGCCAGTAGTTGACGATCCGGTAGCCGAGGACGGCGAGGACCGCCGTTGGCCGCGGGGCGCCGAAGCCGACCGTGACGGCTACCAGCGTGACTTCTATGACGCCCAGCCCGCCCGGTGTGATGGGGATGGCACTCGCGATGTTCGCCGCGGCGTAGGCAACCGCCAGTGGCCCGAAACCCGGCTGATAACGGAAGGCGGCAAACATCAGGTCGAGTGAAAGCAAGTCAAGAAGCAGGTCGGCCGAGGCGAAGCCGACGCTTTCTGCCAATGCCCGCCCGGTCAGCGCGGACCGGGCGAGCGACGCGAGTCGCTTGCTGGTCTGGGCCACCTTCCCTGGATCGATGCCCGGCCGGACGTGCCGGGCCAGTCCGGCCATCCGGCGCCCCGCCCGCTCGGCGATGCCGGGGTGGGCTCCGACCAGGAGCGCAACGGCGAGCACCGATACGACCAACGCGAACGCGATGCCCGCGACCATGAGGTAGCTCCGGGAGAGGTGTCGGCCGGCCGTCACTGCGGATCCGGCCCCGAATAGCGTCACCAGGGCGACCGTGGACACCAAGCTGGTCAGGCCGATCGCCTCACCGCTCGTGAATGCGGCAACGCCGTCGGCTTCCAGCGCACTCACGTTCACCAGGGCGCCGGCCGCCGAACCGAACGGGGTGAGATGGCTGACCAGGAACGATGCCATCGTGACCCGGACCGCCAGCCGGAAGCGCACCCGAGCCCCGAGCGAGGCCAGCACCCGCCGGTACAGCAAGGCATAGGACCCGAGCGAAGCTGCCTGGGCCGCGATCGCCACCCCTACGAACGCAGGGCGGGCGTGCCGGAGCGCGGCCGCGTCATGCGCCAGTCCGCCCAGCCGCGGCAGCAGGCCGAACACCCCGGCCGCCAGGGCCACGAACATCACCCCGTGCACGATCCACCGCACCGCCGGGCGCCGCCGGCCCTTCTGCTGCAGCGGTGGGCCGCCTGCCGGCACCTTGGGCCGGGTGTCCGCCTCTCGCTCATGGCCATGCGTCGCTGTCGCTGCCAGCGCCGGTGTTCCGCGTTCAGCCCGCGGAGTGTTTTGGTGCCCGCCGCAGGTGCCAGATGTAGGCGAGCAACGCACTGTAACCGGCCAGATGGCCGGCGAAATGGCCGAGCCTGCGCTGCCCGGCATCGTGGGCCTTGTTGCGAGCATGCCGAAGCGCCCGGTCAGCGGCCCTCTTGCCAACGGCGAGGATGAGTGCATCCCGTATGGTCCGCTCTAGCTTCCGGTCGTCGTTCCTGGAGGTGGATTCGGTGGTGGTCATGATGTGCGTTCCTCAGAGGGCGGGCGTTTTGCGGCCTCGCCCTCGGGTCTGGGTGGATGGGTCGAGGGACGGGCCGGTCCACCGGGACAGGTGTCCCGGTGGACCGGCTCCGTCGAGAGCCCCTGTGTAAGGGCAGGTGGCCGCGTCAGCCGGTGATGTAGAGCTCGTCCACGACATCCATGACGCCGCTGGCCATCCAGGCGGCGGCGGAGACCGCGTCGTGTTCGGCCCACGTGCGAACGTGGCCGGTGAGCGTGACCGTGTTCCCACGGGTGTCCACCATCACGTCACTGTCATCAAGAATCAGCGCGTAGCGGTCGAGGGCGTCCTGGACGAGGAGCGTCACGTCGACCGGGTCCGCGTCGTAGGCGATCTCGATGTCGTCCTTGATGTTGCGGACGCCGGTCAGCCCGGCGACCGCTAGTTCAGCGGCTGCGCGCTCGGCGCCGTAGCTCACCCTCCCGGTCAAAGTCAGGTTGCCGTCGCGGGCGGTCGCCTCCACACTGTCCGGCACCGTGACATTCAGCGCGAGCGCGTTGTTCGCCGCGGTGGCCAGCATCGGGTCGTCCCGGTAGTCGCCGGGCGGCAGCACAACCTCCAGATGGTTGTGCACGTTGGTCACCCCGGCAACCCGCTGGGCTGCGGCGGCCGCCTCCTGGTACTGCGGGTAGTTCGGCACCGTGCCGTTGAGTGCTACCTCCCCGGCCATGTTCTTGACGGTGATGTTCGCCGCATCGACGAGCGGGTCGAAGGCAAGTTCCGCTTCGACGGCGCCGAGGATATCCTTCGTCTTTCCCACTTGCGTACATCCCTTTCCGTGGCGGATGAGGCGGCGGATTACCGCTCATTAACCAGTCCACCGCACAGTCTCGCGGCGGCAAAGGCGATGCCGGCTGTGGTGGTATTGCCTCGCGCTATAAGATGACCGGCTGTTCCCGTGCAGGCGAAAAGAATGTCCGTTTAGGCTGCACCCGGCGGTTTGCGGCCGGTGCCAGCCGTCCATCAAAGAATGATGCCGTCCGTGGCGTCGAAGAGAACCTGCTGCAGCGGGCGCGGCAGATCGCCGTTCCACACCAAACCGGCGGTCGCGGCCAGGGGAGATTGGTCGAGGCGGACGGGAACCATGTCGTAGGTATCCGCCGGCCGATGTGGCAGGGGCGTTTTTCTTGCACCGATAACGTGACGCGGGCAGGTCAGCACCGCGGTGGGCCGGCTTGCGGTTGCCGCGAACGCGAGGGTCACCGGCAGCGAATCCCGCAACGCTGGGTCGGTGAACTCAAAGCGCGGGTCCATGCTCCGCAGCACCGCCAGCCAGGCGCCATAGACCGCAGACCCGCCGCGGGGCGGCCCGTGAATGACGTCCATGCGGGCCAGTTCGCCGAGGGTGATCGTCACGCGTGGTGCTGCCGGGTGCGAGGAGGGGATCCACACCTCGGGTTCGAATTCCCCCAGGCTCATGACGTCAAGCGGCGCAGCCAGGGCCTCCTCCGCCGGGGGCAGCCAGCCCAGGCCGGCGTCGGCCCGGCGGTGCCGGATCAGCGAGAACTCGCCGTCCAGCGACGTCTCCATCCATGCGACCTCGACGCCGGCGGCAGCGGCCGTGACCCGCAGCCGCGATGCGGCTTCCACGGCGAGCTCCTCCGGCAGATACGGGGGCATGACCACTCGCAGCCGCGGCCGACCGAGCCCAGCCGCCTGCCGGGTACGGCTCACCCCGTGATCGACCAGGGACAGGATGGTGCGGGACTCCTGCAGCAGCACGGCGCCCGCCGCGGTCAGCCGCACCCCCTCACGCCGGCGCTGCAGCAGCGGCGTGCCCACCATCTCCTCCAGGCGCCGGATCTGCTGGCTCAGCGTCGGCTGAGCGATGAACATCCGCTCCGCGGCATACGTGAACGTGCCAGCGTCAGCGACCGCCACGAAGTAGCGCAAATGCCGCAGCTCGACACCCTGCGGAGCCGTGCCCTCCGAACCCGGCAGCAGAACCGGTTCCGTCTCGGCCAGCCTCATCGAAGCCTGCTTCATCCCGGTCACCCACGCCACCTTGCCCGGGCCCCTGGCCAGCGCGGAACCGGTCGCATCCGCGTGAATGCGCCCATCACGTCGGCGAGCGTGGTGGCCATGTCGTGTTCCTGCCTTTCGGTGATGACCCTCAACGACCGTGACCGTTGATCAACGGCATGAGATACCCGTCTGGCCTACCGCAGCCCGAACTGTTCCCAGCGGATGCGGTCCGGCGCGACCCCGCGGGCGCGCAGCTCCTGCTGGAATGTGCGCATCATCTGGGGCGGTCCGCACATGTACACCGAGCTTCGCGTGATCGGATGCGCTGGCCATATCTGGTCGGGCGTTAGCGGGGGGTCGCGGTCGGTCCGGATGAGGTGCAATGTGAGCGACGGGTATCGCGCCGTGGCAACGGTAATCTCATCGACAAACAAGGCACTGGCTTCATCCGCCGCGCTGTAGTAGAAGTCCACCTCGTAGTCAAGCGGACCGTTGAGGGCGCGGATCCAGCTGATGAAGGATGTGATGCCGATACCGGCGCTATCCATATCTGCTGCGGCCCGCCGAGCCGGTAGTCAAACATTCCAAAAGGCCCGACGACCCTGGCGTCGATGCCCGGCCGTAGGTCCGCGTACAGGCGCCGCGTGTCGTCGCCGCTGGCCTTCACCGATAGCCTCAGTTCCTCGTCGGCCGGGGCACTCGCCACTGTGAATGGGTGGTAGCCAAATTGCTCGGGCGCCCCCAGGGCCAGGAAGATGAACTGGCCTGCGAAGAAACGGAGCTGCTTTCCGGTGGGCTTGAGGCCGACCTCGATCGTGTTCTGATTCAGATGCCGGGCCTGCTGAACGGTGTAGTGGTAGACCGGCGTGAGCCGCTGGGCCAGCAGCTCACGATATAGATAGGCGGCAATTCCTGCTCCGCCGGTGAGGAGTTCAGCGGCAAGCAGCGGCGTTGATTGGTGCAAGACCGGGTCAACGAGGGCTGCATGGACGGTGGCGAGTGCGACGAACAACCCCGTGAACCGATGGCCGATCCGCCATCTCTCGTAGGTCGAGCTGGCCATCCTGGCGATCAACCGGATCTTTTGGACTCGGCGCAAGCGGGGCGCGAAGGCCCAGAGCACCAGGACCGCGAGCCCCAGGGCGGCAATCACCCCGAGCGCATCCCCGATGTCACTGCGGTAGGGATTGACCGGCCCGGAGACCAGGATCCAGTGCGGGATCACCAGCAGGATGCCGGCCACCGCGACCCCGCGGTGCCACACCATCACGCGGTCAAATCCCCCGAATGCCGGTTCAAGCACTCGCGTCAGGCCACTGCTGGTGACGAGCGCGAGACTCAGCAGCAGGAGCGCGAGCATCCCGGCCATCTCACCCAGGTAACGCCCGGTCGGCTGGCCCGCAGGCCGGGCAATGAGCCACAGCGCGGCATACGCCGCCACCAGCACGACCACCGCGGCCGGCCCGATCAGGCTGGCCGCTCGACGCGGCCGATCAGCCGCCATGATTTGCCGCCCCGTCGCCATCGCCATCAATTCGACAGCGAGCTCTGCAGCGCCACATCGCTCACCGAGACCCAGACCACTTCCCGGAGGGCCTCCGATCCTCGAAGGCGACCATCACGTCAGTGAGCCAGGTGGCCATGTCGTGCTCCTCTGCAGGTGATCCCGGTGCCCCGGGGCTCGGGCGGACTGCCCACGCCGGAACCCTCCGCCTGGAAGGGACATGTTCGCGTCCGCGAAGTCCCTAGCCATGACCCCGGTTTCCAGCGTCAGTGCAGCGCCCACGACGGCTGTCACAGACGTCCGGGCCAGGCACAGCCGGGCACTGGCAGTCCTCCGTAGCGCATCCGTCCGGACCACCCGGAAACTTTGCACCCCTTGCGGGACCGGGCCGGAGGCCAGGGTCCCGACCAGGGATCTCACAGACGCGAACACGCCGACCTCGCGCGCAGGGTTCTGGCAGGGGCAACCGGCCCGCATGACAGTCATCACAACCACCAGGAAGGCAAGGCAATGGCAAAGATCACCGTCGGCCACGAGAACAGCACCGACATCGAGATCTACTACGAGGACCACGGAACCGGGCGGCCGGTCGTGCTGATCCACGGATACCCGCTGAATGGGCATTCGTGGGAGAAGCAGGAACGCGTCCTGCTGCAGGCCGGGTACCGGGTCATCAGCTATGACCGGCGCGGCTTCGGCCAGTCCAGCCAGCCCACGATCGGTTACGACTACGACACCTTCACCGCCGATTTGAACACTCTGATCCGGCACCTGGACCTGCGCGAGATGGTGCTGTGCGGGTTCTCGATGGGCACCGGTGAGGTGACCCGCTACCTTGGCACGTACGGTTCCGCCCGGGTCGCCAAGGCTGTGCTGATGGGCGCCATCCCGCCGTTCCTGCTGAAGACCGGCGACAACCCCGACGGGGTGGACCAGTCCGTGTTCGATGGCATCAAGGCCGCCGTCGTCGCGGACCGGCCGGCCTACATGAAGGACTTCCTCGACAACTTCTACAACGTTGACGTGCTGCGCCCGGCGCGGATCAGTGACCAGGCCTGGCAGAACAGCTTCAACGTTGCCGTCGAGGCCTCTGCCTTCGCCGCGCACGCCTGTGTGGACACGTGGCTGACGGACTTCCGTGCCGACGTGCCGAAGATTGACGTGCCGGTACTGCTGGTGCACGGTGACGCCGACCGGATCCTGCCCTACCCGGCCACCGCCGCGCGGCTGCCGGGCCTGATCAAGGACCTCACGTTCGTCACCGTCGAAGGCGGCCCGCACAACATCGCCTGGACCCACCCCGAGATCGTCAACCCCGCTCTGCTGGACTTCCTCGCCAAATAAGCAGCAGCCATCGGCGTTGCGCACGACTAACCGCAAGCAGCAGCCCGCCAACAACATCCCGGGCGCACCCTCTGCCTTCTACCCGGACGGCGCACCGTGCTGCCCACAGCAGCCAACTGGCGGAAATCGCGCTCCAATTGCGCTCCCACAGCCAGTACTCAGCCGACCCGGGCCACCAGGCCAAAGACCCCCAGAGCACCATCCACCACAGGCCCCGGCAAGAACGAGCTCCATCTGTAAGAGCGCCTGTTTTAGGCCTCACTAAGGCTCACTATGCCGGACGGCCGGGGGCGTCGCCCCCGGCCGTCCGGCATCTCCGTTACCGGGGATCGCGCTAGGGGCGCACGCCGGGGCCGGAGACGAGCGCCTGGTGCAGGATCGCAACGCTCCCCTTGGCTCCCCTGGGTACGACCCTTGCGTCGTCACGAGCTGGCAGGTGAGGGGGTTGATGATGAGTTCCACATAGCCGCCCTTGAGCGTGATGCGGAAGGCGACGCCGCGCCGGCCCGCCACGTCGGCGAGCGCGCGCCAATCTCGGCCAGGCGCGTGACGAGGGCGTCGGGAACGGTGTTCCGTTTGTGCTAGTCGGGCACCCACGCCGCTGCACGCCGCCACGTGAGTAACTCGCGGCTGACTCT
>JAOPYP010000611.1 GCA_025964635.1 Actinomycetes bacterium
CCTCTCATGTGGCCGACCTGGCCTCGTCAGCAGCCGGCTGCTCGAGGTCCTCGATGAACCGCTCGACGATGCGGCGCTGCCGGGCCACATCCTCCAGCGACTCACCGACCACCCGGCCGGCCAGGTCCACGGCCATGGCGCCCACGTCGGTGCGCAGGGCCTGCAGGGCCAGCATCCGGTCGGTCTCGATCTGGGCGTGGGCCGCGTCGATGATGCGCCGGGCCTCGGTCTGGGCCACCTCGCGCATGTCCGCGATGATCGCGGCGCCCTGCTCCTGGGCCTGCTCGCGGAGCCGCGACGCCTCCTGCCGGGCCTCGGCGAGCTGCTGGCGGTACTGCTGGAGCACCTCCTGCGCCTCTTGCTGCGCCTTCTCCGCGCGCTGCAGACCACCCTCGATCGCGTTCGTCCGGTCGGCCAGCGTCTTCTGGATGCGCGGCAGGAGCACCTTCCCCAGAATGCTGAACACGATGAGGAAGGAGATGGCGCCGATAATCAGCTCGGGCCATGCGGGCAGCAGCGGGTTGGCGGGCGGGGTCACCACCGTCGCCGCGACTAGGTTCGTCACGGTGTGGCCTCCTGTCGGCTAGGGATCACTGGGGAGACTCCGCCAATCAGGTGGCGTGGAAGATGAACGGGACCACCAGGCCGATCAGCGCCAGCGCCTCGGCCAGCGCGAAGCCGATGTACATGTTGGACTGGATGAGTCCGCGGGCCTCCGGCTGCCGGGCCATGGCCTCGACACCGTGACCGAAGATCAGGCCGATGCCGACACCGGGGCCGATGGCCGCCAGTCCGTACCCCACGGCGCCGAAGTTGATTACCAGCTTGGTGGTGGTGGTGCCCGCGGCGATCAGGTGGTGCACAGCACCAAGAGCGACCAGATGATGCGCGACATCAAGCATGTGCGCGTTCCTTTGCGTTCGGGCCGGCGGTTGTCCCCCGCCAGCGGGTTGGGTAGGCCGCCGGCGCACTCGGGTGCGCTGGCGGACGAATCAGGGCGCGGGTCATGTCAGTGACTCGCTTCCAGTGAGCCGCCGATGTACTGGGCGGTCAGAATGGTGAAGATGTACGCCTGCAGCGCCTGGATCAGCATCTCGAACGCCGTCAGCACGATGGTGAGGACGAACGAGGTCACGCTGAACAGCAGGCCGATGCTGAGGCTGAACAGGTACCACGTCGCGAGGGTGAAGACCAGCAGCAGGATGTGCCCGGCGAACATGTTCGCGAACAACCGGACCGCGAGTGTGAACGGCCGGATCAGGAGGTACTGCAGGATCTCCACCGGGGCCAGGATGATCAGAATCGGCCAGGGCACGCCGCCCGGGATCATGTTCTTGAAGTAGCCGCCCAGCCCCTGGTGCTTGATGCCCAGATAGGTGTAGGTGCCGTAGACCATGAGCATCAGCGCGGCGGGGAAGCCGATCAGCGACATCGCGGGGAACTGTGCGATCGGGATGATCTCCATCAGGTTCATCAACCAGATGAAGAAGAACAGCGAGACCAGGAACGGCAGGAAGGTATCCCCGCGCTTACCGATCATCGGCCGCATGATCTGCTCGCGGACGAACTCGACCCCCATCTCGCCGAGATTCTGCACACCCCGCGGGACGATCTTCGGGTTGGCAAAGGCGGCCCAGAAGAAGCCGACCACGCCGACCGCGCAGACCAGCGCCAGCAGCATCGGCTTGGTGAAGCTGAAACTGCCCACCGTGAAGAACGGCGTGAAAACAAAGGACGGACCCGGGTATCCCGGGGCCGGGTAGCCGCAGTGCGCAGACGAGAAGACATGGCTGTGCTCTGGGGAGCACTTCTCCGCGGCGAGGACCAGCGTGTCACCGCCCAAGACGGTTTCCTCCAGCTTCGTGCCCGCGCGCGGCACCCGCAGGCGCGGCGCGCATCCAGGCCGCCCTGATCCGGGCGGAACGTCGCGGCATGCCGATGCTGGACTGGCCAGCATGTTTCGCATGCAGATTACCGATTAGGACCTGCCGTACTTCCAGACCACTCCGCCGATGGCGAAGACCAGCCCGACGAGCGCGCCCACCGGCAGGAGCACCGGGACGTGCGTCAGCCAGGCCACGAGCCAGCCGAGGAGGCCGTAGGTCACCATGCCGGCGATCAGGTAGCTGAAGATGCTCCAGCCCTGGTTCTCCTCGACCTGGCCGGGCTCCTGTGGCTGGCCCCCGCCCGGCTCCTGGCCGCCGGATGCCCCGGTGCGTCCCGAGGACGCCGACCCGCTCATCGTGCGCCAGGTCATCGTGCAGGCTGCGGACGGCAGGCTGACCCGCGGGCCGCGATCCGCCGTCCGGGAGCAAGAGGTGCGCCACGCGTCACCGTTCCCCGTCCGGTTCCACGTAGAACACCTTGAGCCGCATCGACCAGAAGACCTGCGCCCCGGTCCAGACCAGGACGCAGATGATGGCGGTCAGGCCGAAGAACCGCCCGCTGAAGGCGGTCGTGGTGCTGAACTTGGCCACCAGGACCATAAGAACCAGGATCTTCACCAGGTACGTGGTGAGAGCGGTGACCATCATGGCCCGGGGACTGACCTGCTCAGCCCGGGACACCGCGGCGATGCTGATGGCGAAGAACACGGCGACCAGCGCCGCGCCGAGCACGCTCCCGAGGAGTCCCTTGGCCCCGCCGAGCAGGACACCCAGCACGATCATGATCACGGCAGCACCGGCGGCGACCACGGCGGAACGCCGGGCGATCGGGCCGTAGCTTGCCAGCATCTTAGGTGGCTCCGGAGGGCTCAGGAGGACACTTGACTCGGGGATGCACCGGTCCGCCTCCCACACAGCACCGGCCAGGAGCCTGGGTGCCGCCGAGGCGGAGCTCGCGCGCCGCCGGGTGAGCGAAACCTATCACGGGCCCCTCACTCGTCCTCGAGTGACTGCTCGTGAAAGATATCACAAGCTCCTCGGGCCAGTCTTTACCAGGGGCCTCTGTGTGATGAATGTTACGGGACTTCCGATTGTGGTACATGAGTCCGTGAACCGTACCAAACCCCCGGCCCTAACGGTTTTTTCGGTCCAGACAGCCTATGACCGGCATGGTTCGCGCTCCCAGGCCCCAGCCGGGGCACGGTGGAGTGGGGCGGCGCGGACGGGTCAGAGAAAGCGCCACGGCAAGAGTGGCGACTCCTCGTCGTCGCTGTAGTCATGGCCGTCGCGGTCCGCCGGCCGCGTCCCGTCGGTGCCTGGGCGCTGGGCCCGGCCCGGATCCACGGATAGCGGGTCGAGGTGCTGCGCCCCGGTGTCCTGCGGGCCGACCTCGTGCGGGCCCACTGCGGGCGGCGGGGCGGCGTAAAGGCTGGCGTCGCGCCGGTCGGCGTCGCGCCGGTCGGCGTCGCGGGGGTCCGCGTGGTGCGGGCGGGCGTCCCACCGGCCGGAATCCCACTGGCCGGAATCCCGCTGACCGGACTCCCGCTGTCCGGAATCCCGCTGTGCAGAATCCGGCCGAGCAGGGTCCGGCCGGCCCGGGTACCACTGGCCCGAATCCGGGCGGCCCGAGTCCGGGCGGCCCGAGTCCGGGCGGCCCGAGTCCGGGCGGCCCGAGTCCACGCGGCCCGGATACCAGTGGCCCGGTTCCCGCGGTTCGGCCGGATCAGACGGCCGCCCGCCGCCGCCCGGATCAGAGGTCCGCCCGCCGCCGCCCGGATCAGAGGTCCGCCCGCCGCCGGCGGGAGCGGCATGGCCGTGGGGAGCGGGCCCGGCCTCAGCGGGTGGCGGGGTTTCGTGGTCTCTGGCGGCCGGCCGGACGTCCCACACCGCGCTCGCGGGCCTCGCATCCCAGGGCGCTTCGGGGGGGCGCGGCGGCCCTGCGGGCGGCGCGTCCCACGCTGAGCCGGAGGGCCGTGCCTCCCGTGCCGCCGGGGCAGGCCGCGCGTCCCACCCGGCGCCAGCCCGTCCCTGCCCTGGGCCGCCAGCGCCGTAGGCCGCGTCCCCGGTTCCCGCGTCCCGGCGCCCGGTGTCCCTGTACCACGCGTCCCGGTTGGCGGCGTGCTCGCGGCCGGAGTCCCCGTGCCAGCCGTTTTCGTACCCCGTGTCCCTGCGCCCAGAGTCTCCATATCCCGCGCCCGCCGGTCCCTGCGGGCGGCCCCCCGGCCCATGGCGGTCGGCGCCAGCCCCGCGGTCCAGTCCCGGCCCGCGGTCCGCGCGAGCCGGGCGATCCAGTCCCGGCCCGCGGTCCGCGCCAGCCGGGCGACCCACCCCCAGCCCGGGGTCGGCACCCAGCCCGGGGTCTGTACCCAGGCCGCGGTCCTCGCGAGCCCCGCGATCCATGCTGGCGCCCCGATCCACGCGGTCCCGGCCGCGGGCACTGACACCCGCCTCAGCCGGGACCCGGGAGGCCATCGGACTGCCGGACGGCCCGGCGCCGGCCGGCGACCCGGCCCTAGCGGCAGCCCGAGACCCAGCCGGAGGCGTAGTTCCCGCCGATGGCACCGGCCCGGCGATGTCGGTGGCCAGCCGCAACTGGCCACGCCGGTTCCATGGCCGCAGCCGCGGCAACGACGCCAGCAGCAGCACCAGGACTCCGGCCAGGGTCACGACCCCCAGGATCAGCAGCTTCGTCCGGATGATCGACAACAGCACGACCGTGCCGGCGAACAAAGACGCCCACAAGTACATGAGCAGGACGCTGGCCCGGTGCGAATGCCCGATGGCCAGCAGCCGGTGCTGCAGGTGCTTCTTGTCCGCCGAGAACGGGGACTGCCCGGCCCGGGTCCGCCGCACCACCGCCAGCAGCAGGTCAGCGTACGGGATCAGCATGATGGTGGCGGGCACCAGGAGCGGCAGGATTTCCGGGAACCGGTTGACCGTGCCGCCGCTGTAGGCCGACGGACTGGTGAGTGAGCGGGGGTCCAGGAGCGCGATGCTGGAAATGGGTGCATAGGCGAGGAGCAGTCCCAGCAGCATGGAGCCGGTGTCACCCATGAAGATGCGCGCCGGGTGGAAGTTGTGCGGCAGGAAGCCCAGGCACACCCCGGTGAGGATGGCCGAGGCCAGCGCCGGGCCGGTCTGCTGGTCCAGCCCCAGCCGCTTGGTGAGCGTGTAGTAGTAGAAGAAGAAGGCCGCCGCCCCGATACCAACGATGCCGGTGGCCAGGCCATCCAGCCCGTCTATGAAGTTGACCGCGTTGATGGTCACCACGACAACCAGGATGGTCAGCACAGTCTGCTGGGGGGCGCTCAGCAGCAGGGTGCCCCCGCCCGGCAGAGGCAGCCAGTACACCACCGCACCGCTCCAGACCAGGATGCCCCCGGCGGCCACCTGGCCGGCCAGCTTGGTAATCACCCCCAGCCCCCAGCGGTCGTCCACGAACCCCATGAGCACGACCACGGCGCCCGCCAGCAACAGCCCACTGGCGACCCGGGTGCCTGTGAAAACGGTGCTCAGGTGGGTCAGCCTGGACGCCACCATCAATCCGGCGGCGAGGCCGAGGTACATGGCGAACCCGCCGAGCAGCGGGACAGGCTCGATGTGGACATCCCGCGCACGGCCCTTGTGTTCCGCCCCCACCGCGATCGCGAAACGGCGGACCAGCGGCGTGAGCAGATAAGTGACGGCGAAGGCCACCAGAACTGTGAGGCCGTACTCGCGCATCCCGGTTCACCCGGCCCGTTCGGTTGCCTCATCCATTAGGGATCAACTTTAGAGCACTAACCTGAGGGTAGGCGGCACAGCCACCCATCACGGCCATACTTACCCGGCGGCGTCCCGGTGGGCATGATTTCCCTGCTCAGCGGCGTGTTGGTCACTGGGATCCGACTCGCCCGGCCCAGAATCCGCAGCCTCCGCGTCCTCAGGGACCACATCCCCCGCGCCGTCAGCGACCGCGTCGCCCGCGTCCTCTGGGACCGCATCGTCCGTATCCCCGGGCTCGTCATCGTCCACGATTTCCAGCGGGATCACGTCCCGCAACCGTTCTTCCGGGATGACACCCTGGCGCAGCAACCGGGGCACGGTCCCGGTCAGGTCGACGATCGTGGACGGCACGTCCGCCGCGCAGGGGCCGCCGTCCAGGTACACCGCGACCGAGTCGCCCAGCTGCGCCATTGCCTCGTCAGCTGTGGTCGCGGGCGGGCGGCCGGACACGTTGGCGCTGCTCACGGCCAGCGGGCCGGTCCTCTTCAGCAGGTCCAGCGCGATCTGGTGCAGCGGCATCCGCACCGCCACGGTGCCCTTGGTCTCGCCCAGGTCCCAGACCAGGGTGGGACTGGACATGCAGACGATGGTCAGCGCGCCGGGCCAGAACTCATCGATCAGGTCCTTACCGGCGTCGCCGAGCTCCATGACCAGCGCCATGGCCGCGCGG
>JAOPYP010000631.1 GCA_025964635.1 Actinomycetes bacterium
GGCCCGGGACGAGGCGCCGGTCACGGTCGCGCCGGACGCGGTCACCGCGGCCCGCGCCGCGTGGCAGACCGCCCGGGACGTGACCGCCCGGCGGCCGGTATACGGCCGGACCACCGGGGTCGGCGCGAACCGCAACGTCGGGCTGGCCGACGATGACCTGGCCGAGCACGGGTTGCGGCTGCTGCGCAGCCACGCGGCCGGGTCGGGCCCGCTGCAGTCGGCCAATCTGGGCCGGGCCATGCTGGTGACCCGGCTGAACCAGATCGGCGCGGGCGGCTCCGGGGTGGACCCGGCCGTGCTGGAGGTCCTCGCGGACGCCCTCAACCGCGGCTTCGCCCCGCCGGTGCCGCAGTACGGGGCGATCGGCACCGGGGACCTGACCGCGCTGGCCTCCCTCGGGCTGTGCCTGATCGGCGAGCGGGCCTGGCGGACCGGCACCGGGCCGCCGCCGCGGTTCCCGCTCCGGCCGGCCGAGGCGCTCGGCTTCATGAGCAGCAACGCGGCCACCCTCGGCGAGGCCGCGCTGGCCTGCCACGACCTGAGCGTCCTGGTCCGCTCCGCGGTGGTGATCGCGGCCCTGTCGCTGCTCGCGGTGCACGGTTCGCTGGAGCCGTACGCCCCCGCGGTGCACCATGACCGGCCCGGCGGCCAGCAGCGCGTGGCCAGCCGGATGCGGGCGCTGCTGGAGGGCGCCCCCCAACCGCCCGCCCGGATCCAGGACTCTTACGGCTACCGGGCGTTTCCCCAGGTGCACGGCCCGGCGTCGGACTCGCTCGGGTACGCAGCGCGGGTCGTGACCGCCGAGCTCAACGCGGCCAGCGAGAACCCGCTGGTCGACCCGGCCAGTCACGCGGTGTGGCACAACGGCAACTTCCACGCCGCCTACGCCGGCCTGGCCCTCGACTCGGCCCGCGCGGCCCTGTTCCAGACCGCGGCGCTGTCCGCGGCCCGGCTGGGCACGCTGGTCGAGCCGTCGTTCACCGGCCTGCACGCGTTCGCCGCCGAGGTCCCGGCCAGCTCGGGCATCATGATCCTGGAGTACGTCGCGCAGTCCGCGGTGGCGGACCTGCGCCGCTTGGCCAGCCCGGCCGCGCTGGGCAGCGCGGTGCTGTCCCGGGGCGTGGAAGAGCACGCCGGCTTCTCCACCCAGTCGGCCCGGGCCAGCACCGACGCGGTGGCCGCCTACCGGGCCGTGCTGGCCTGCGAGCTGGCCGCCGCGGTCCGGGTGCTCCGGATGCAGGACCGCGCCCCGGCCGCCGGCGGGCCGCTGCGGGCCGCGTTCGACGCCGCGGACGCGGTGCTCGACCCGCGCACGGCCGACCGCCCGCTCGACGCCGACCTGACCGCGGCCGAAGGGCTTCTGGGCGGGTATGCCGCTTTTGGCCCGGCCGAGGGAGATGTCTAGGGTTATGCCAAACACACGAAGAGGAGACCGGCCCCTGTGAGCATCCTTGGCACCCGGGTGGTGCGCACTGAGGACCCGCGGTTGCTTACCGGGGGCGGCGTCTACACCGATGATCTGCGGCTCCCGGAGCTGGACGGGGCGGCCCGGGTCACGTTCGTGCACAGCCCCATCGCGCACGCGCGGATCACCGGCATCGACACCGAGGCGGCCCTGGCCTCCCCCGGCGTGGTGGCCGTGCTGACGGCGGCCGACATGGACGACATCCCGGACGGCGACGGGCGGCCGACCACTGAGCCGTTGCTGGCCACCGACCGGGTCCGCTACGTCGGCGAGGCCGTGGCGATCGTGGTGACCGAGCAGGGCTACCAGGGCGAGGACGCGGCCGAGCTGGTCAGCGTGGACTACGAGCCGCTGCCCGCGGTGGTGGACTTCGACGACGCGCTGGCCGGCGGCACGTTGCTGTTCGAGGGGACCGACTCCAACGTGGTCCGCACCGGGGGCGAGCCGGCGCCGCCGGGCGCGTTCGACGGCTGCGAGGTCGTGGTGCAGCGCACGTTCCCCAACCAGCGGCTCGCGCCGCTGCCGCTCGAGGGCCGCGCGGCCGCGGCCCGCTGGGCGGACGGGCGGCTGACGCTGTGGGCCAGCACCCAGAACGCGCAGCTGGCCCGGGACGCGCTGGCCGCGGCGGTCGGGCTGGACGCCGCGGCGGTCCGGGTCGTCGCGCCCGACGTGGGCGGCGGCTTCGGCGCCAAGATCGCCGTCGACCGGGACACGATCATCGTCGCCTGGGCGGCGAAGCACCTGGGCCGCCCGGTGCGCTGGGTGGAGACCCGGAACGAGAACCTGCTCGGCATGGTGCACGGCCGGGCTCAGCGGCACACGATCACGATCGGCGGGAGCCGGGACGGCCGGATCCTCGCCTACCAGCTGGACATCGTGCAGGACTCGGGGGCCTACCCGCGGGGGGCCACGTTCCTGCCCGGGCTCACCCAGCTGATGGCCAGCGGCGTGTACGACCTGGCGTACTGCGGGGCCGCGTTCCGCTCGGTGCTCACCAACACCATGCCGATCGGCGCCTACCGGGGCGCGGGGCGGCCGGAGGCCACGGCCGCGATCGAGCGGGCCGTGGACCTGTTCGCCGCGGAGATCGGGATGGACCCGGCCGAGGTCCGGCGGCGGAACGTGGTGGCGCCCGAGGCGTTCCCGTACACCACCGCGAGCGGCGCCGTGTACGACACCGGCGATTATGCGGCCGCGCTGGACGCGGTGCTGGACGGGGCGGGGTACAAGGAGCTGCGCGCGGAGCAGGCCCGCCGGCGGGACGAGGGCGGCCCGGTCCAGCTCGGCATCGGCCTGGCCACGTACGTGGAGATCACCGCCGGGGATGGCGCGGGCGAGACGTCCCGGGTGGTGGTGGACGCCACCGGGGCGGCCACCGTGTACACCGGCAGTTCCCCGCACGGGCAGGGGCATGAGACCGCGTTCGCGATGCTGGTCACCGACCAGCTCGGTATCCCGATGGACCGGATCACCGTGATCCACGGGGATACCGACCAGGTGCCCACGGGAATCGGGACGTTCGGCTCGCGGTCGCTCCAGCTGGGCGGGACCGCGGTCCATCAGGCCGCGCTCCAGGTGAAGGACCAGGCCCGGGACGTGGCCGCGGGCATGATCGAGGCCAGCGCGGATGACCTGGAACTGGACACCGCCAGCGGGACCTGGCAGGTCCGCGGCGACCCCGACACCGCGTTGACCTGGGCGGCCGTGGCGGCACAGGCCGGGCCGGCCGGGCTGGCCGCCGCGGTCGAGTTCCGGGCGGACAGTCCCACGTTCCCCTTCGGGGCGCACGTGGCCGTGGCCGAGGTGGACACCCAGACCGGGAA
Organism: Actinomycetes bacterium; assembly: GCA_025964635.1. Classification (GTDB taxonomy): domain Bacteria; phylum Actinomycetota; class Actinomycetes; order Streptosporangiales; family Streptosporangiaceae; genus RYN-230. Next base: position 3,289 of record JAOPYP010000631.1, read on the forward strand.
GGCGACCCTGATCCGCCACGTCACCGTGGACGACGCCGGGAAGGTGCTGAACCCGGTGCTGGCCGAGGGCCAGCGGCACGGCGGGATCGCCCAGGGCGCGGCGCAGGCGCTGCTGGAAGAGATGTGCTACGACCCCGAGGGCAACCCGCTGACCAGCACGCTGGCCGACTACGCGGCGATCACGGCCACCGAGCTGCCCAGTTTCGAGCTGCTCGCGATGGAGACCCCCACCACCCTGAACGCGCTCGGGGTCAAGGGCATCGGGGAGGCCGGCACGATCGGCGCCACCCCGGCCGTGCACAACGCGGTCATCGACGCGGTCGCGCACCTCGGGGTGCGGCACATCGACATGCCCGCCACGCCGCAGCGGGTCTGGGCAGCGATCAACGAGGCGAAAGGCAGCCAGATGGGGCCAGCCCACATGAGGACGGCACAGTGAAGGTCACAGTGATGGTCAACGGCGCCCCGGTGGCGGCCGACGTGGAGGACCGGATGCTGCTCGTGCACTTCCTGCGCGAGACAGCCGGCCTGACCGCCACCAACGTCGGCTGCGACACCACCTCCTGCGGCGCGTGCACCGTGCTGCTGGACGGCGAGTCGGTGAAGTCGTGCACGATCCTCGCGGCGCAGGCGGACGGCCGCCAGGTGACCACCGTGGAAGGGCTGGCCGGCCCGGGCGGTGAGCTGCACCCCATGCAGCGCGCGTTCCGCGCCGAGCACGGGCTGCAGTGCGGGTTCTGCACGCCGGGCATGGTGATGGCGTCGGTCTCACTGCTGCGGGAGAACCCCCACCCCACCGAGGCCGAGGTCCGGTCGGGGCTGGAGGGCAACCTCTGCCGGTGCACTGGCTACCACAACATTGTCCGGGCGGTCCTGGCGGCGGCTGAGGAGCCAGCCTCATGATTCCTGCGCCGTTCAGCTACCGCCGGGCGGGTTCCGTGGCCGAAGCCCTGGATTTGTGCACCGAGTACGGCGAGGACGCCAAGTTCCTGGCCGGCGGTCACTCGCTGCTGCCGCTCATGAAGCTGCGGCTGGCCATGCCGGAGGTCCTCATCGACCTCGGGCCGGTGCGGGAGCTCAGCTACGTGCGCGAAGAGGACGGGCACATCGCGATCGGGGCGCTCACCCGCCACCACGACCTGGAGCACTCCGAGATGCTGGCCCGGGTCCTGCCCCTGCTCGCGCACGCCGCGGGCCAGGTGGGCGACCCGCAGGTCCGCCACCGCGGCACGATCGGCGGGTCGCTGGCGCACAGCGACCCCGCCTCCGACCTGCCCGCCACCGTCCTGGCGCTGGACGCCACGCTGGTGGCCCGCGGGCCGGCCGGATCCCGGGAGATCGCGGCCGCGGACTTCTTCCAGGGCCTGTTCGAGACCGAGCTGGAGCCCGACGAACTGCTTACCGAGATCCGTGTCCCGGTGCCCGCGGCGGGCGCGGCCGGCTGGTCGTTCCAGAAATTCACCAAGCGGGCCATCGACTGGGCCATCGTCGGGGTCGCGGTGCAGGGCTCCGCCGTGGCGCTGGTGAACATGGCGGGCACGCCGGTGCGGGCCGCGGGGGTGGAGGCGGCGCTGGCCGGCGGGGCCACGCCCGCGGAGGCCGCCGCGCACGCCGCCGAGGGCACCAGCCCGGCCGATGACATCAACGCCAGCCCGGCTTATCGTGAGCATCTCGCCCGGGTCCTCGTGGAGCGGGCGCTGCTGGAGGCGCAGTCCGTTTAAGGGGCCGTCCCCGCACCGGATTCGAAGGAGAATCATGAGCGCTCGCACCACGCCGCCGTTCCGCGCCGACCACGTGGGCAGCCTGCTCCGGCCGGCCGGGCTGCGGGCGGCCCGGGAGGATTTCGCGGCCGGGCGGATCCCGGCGGACCAGTTGCGGGCCACCGAGGACGCCGCGATCGCCGACGTGGTCAGGATGCAGGAGAACGTCGGCCTGCAGTCGGCCACGGACGGCGAGTTCCGCCGCGCCTCGTGGCACATGGACTTCATCTACCAGCTGGGCGGCATCGGCCAGGCGCCAGGCAACCTGTCGGTCATGTTCCACAACCCGTCCGGGGACATCGAGTACACCCCGGCCGCGCTCACCGTGAACCGCAAGGTCGGGCTGGACCACACCATCTTCGGCCCGGACTTCGAGTACCTGAAGTCGGTCGTGACCACCGCCGTGCCCAAGCAGACCATCCCGTCGCCCAACATGGTCCACTACCGGGGCGGCCCGGCCATGATCGACCCGGCCGTGTACCCGGACGTGGAAGAGTTCTGGACCGACCTGGCCCGGGCCTACGCCGACGAGGTGGCCCGCCTGGCCGCGCTGGGCTGCACCTACCTGCAGTTCGACGACACCAGCCTGGCCTACCTGAACGACCCCGCGCAGCGGGCCGAGATCGCCGCCCGCGGCGACGACGCCGAGCACCTGCACCTGCGCTACATCAAGCAGGTCAACGCGGCCCTGGCCGGCCGGCCCGAGGGTCTCGCGGTGACCACCCACCTGTGCCGGGGCAACTTCCAGTCCTCCTGGGCCGCGTCGGGCAGCTACGACTTCGTGGCCGAGGCGCTGTTCGGCGGCCTGGACGTGGACGGGTTCTTCCTGGAGTTCGACGATGAGCGGTCCGGCGGGTTCGAGCCGCTGCGGTTCGTGCCGCCCGGGAAGATGGTGGTGCTGGGCCTGGTCACGACGAAAGTCGGCGCGCTGGAGAACCCCGACGACCTCAAGCGGCGGATCGACGAGGCGGCCCGGTTCGTGCCGCTGGACCAGCTGTGCCTCTCGGGGCAGTGCGGATTCTCGTCCACCGTGGAGGGAAACGCGCTGACCTACGGCGAGGAAGTGGCCAAGCTCGAACTCATCGTCAAGGTCGCCCAGGACGTCTGGGGCTGAGCCCCTCTGGGCGTGCAGTGTGCCCAGTCAAGGTCACGATTAGACATCGTCCCGCGCGGGTGGCTGTGCCGTACCCACCGTCACGCTAATTTACCGTCGTCACCAAGCGGCCGGTTGCCCTTGCGACATCCGTCATAACCTGACAAATTCCCCCCGCGCCATTTGGGGCCTGAACGCCGTGAGGTAACCGTGGTCGAGTCGGAGGAGCCCAAGCACTCAGCTGGCACCTGGCGGAAGAGTTCTTACTCCAACTACAACGGCTCGTGCGTAGAGGTGGCCGACCTCGGTCCCGGGCGGATCGGTGTGCGGGACTCAAAGGTCGGCCCCGGCAGCCCGGTTCTGGTCTTTGGCCAGGCTGACTGGACGGCGTTCCTGGGGACGCTCAAGCACTAGCGCGCCCACCTGGACCCGGCTCTGACGGGCCGCTCCCTTGATCATCTAAGGCCAGCGTTCCCGGGCCGCGACGCTTACCATCCGCCGTGACTGATCGTGGCCGGCGGACCCGGCAGTGAGTGAATCGAAGGTCTCGCGGTACCTGAAGGTCTGGTCCTCGTCGTCGAGGTAGTAAGCACCGGTGAGATGTTCGACCTCGACCATATTGCCGAGCGGGACATCATGCACGGGGTCGAAGTGCAAATAGGAAAATGCTCCCGTTACTATCGGGTGTGCGCCGTCCAGGGGAAGAACCCGCAGATTAACATTGGGTAGCGCCGAGGCTTCTTCTATGCGGAGCAACTGCTCGTGCATGACCGTGTTATTGCCAAATCGCCGGTACAAGACGGATTCGTCGATGACGACCGAAAGCGTGAGCGGCGGATCGCGGGTGAGAAGCTGATTCTGGCGGAGTTGCCTTATTCCGACCCGGCGTTCCGCGTCTCCCGGGGGCAGCTTGAACATCGCCCGGTAGCCGGCCAGCAGCGCCCGGGCGTACGAATCAGTCTGGAGAAGGCCGGGCACGATCATCGGGTCCCAGATCCATACGGCGCTGGCCTCGGCTTCCGCGTACAGGTACGTGGCATAGTCCGCGGGGAAACCTGCGGTTACCGAGTCGAGCCAACTGGACGTAGCTGACTCGCGCAGCAGGGCCTGGAGTTCTTCGCGGTGAGCCGGGGTGACACGGTAAAGATCAAAAAGCTTCTTCAGGTCGGCCGGCTTGACGCCAATGCGGTGTGTCTCGATCCGGCTGATTTTGGAACCGGACCATCCAAGCCGCTCGGCGGCCTGATCTCCGGTGAGGTCGACGCGCTCGCGCAGGCGGCGTAGCTCGGCGGCGAGCCTGCGACGCCTGATCGTCTGACTGGCGCGGTCAGCTGGCATCGATCCGCTCCTCCGGCGTGGGGGTGGGCCGGTGGCGTGTGACTGAGTTACAGCGTAGTGCCTGGTGGGGCCATACGTGAAGTTTGCATGGCTAATTGCTGTGCAATCTGCACTGCATCTTGCTCTCTGATGCACGGTGCCGTTCAATTAAATGGAGAGGCCCACTGGCGCTGAGCGCAGGAGGTGCCGCAGTGGTGAGAGGGCGGAGTACCCGGGGGGTTCTCCCGCCTTGTGCCTTCGGCCTCTTCCCCGCAGCCGGCTTCGCCTCCCGCGCGGTACGCGCGCCGGGGGCAGAACTCGCGGCCGGGATCACACGGCGCGATCCGGGACGCCCGCGCGGGCCGCCGTAATAGCCGATGAGATCACCAAGCCTCGACGGGGACAGGCTTGGTCCCCTGACATGACACCGGGCCGTCAGCGGTGACGCGCTGACGGCCCAGTAAAGACAAATCACTCTGGAACAACACCATTGACAGGAGTCAAGGCATTGGATCAAACCTACATCGCGCCCTGCGCGATGCAAGAGACGAGGGTCCCGATTTCCGGGAAAATCGCGGGACCGGGCCTGCTGAGGCAGGTCGCGGCCGCGGGTGAGGGGGGCCGATGTTCCTCCTCGCCCTGATCTGGGTGCTCATCGGAGTGGCCCTAGGCTGGCGGTTCGGCTCTCGCCACTCCACCTCGCAGGCGCTGACGCGGGCACGGCAGCAGATGCGCCAGGAAATCCGGTACTACCAGGAAGCGGCCGAACGCAGCAAGGCCAGAGCCGACCAGCTGGCCCAGGAGAATGAGGCCTGGGCGGCCGGTTACAGGCAGGGCCGGGAAGATGTGATCTCGATCGTGCCGCACATCGCGGCACAGCAGCGGGCCCTGCCCCAGGACCGCAGGACCGATACCACCGAGATGAACGACTGCGCATAACCGCGACGCGCTCCCTTCCGGATCTGTAGCCCGGCCGGAGGGGAGCGCCGGGGGATGCACGAGCACCCGCGATCCGGCCGCGCACTCAGTGGTGGACCGCGGCGAGCAGGGCCGCGTAGCAGCGGACCAGGGCCGCGTGCTCCCGGGCGAGCAGTGGGCTGTCTGGGTGGCAGCCCTCGGCCACCCACTGATCGGAGAGATCCATGGCCTCGGTGCGGTGCACGGCCGCGGGCCGGACCGCGTCCTCCGGCTCGTCGTAGAGGAACGTGTACAGCCGGGTCAGCGCGGCGACCAGTTCGTCCGCCGGGCCGGCGTCGATTGGCTGCGCCGCGTGCTGGCGCTGCCGGTGCACCCGCCACCAGTCCACCTCCAGCCGGGCGGCTTCGGCCACGTCCCGCGGTTCACCGTAGCTGATCTTGAGCAGTCCGTAGAAGCGGCGCATGCACCGCCGGGCGGCGTCCGGGTCGTTGTCGGCGGGCGCCCACAGCTGGTTGGCCCGCAGCACCAGCCAGGCGCCGTGCAGGGTCCGCACCCAGTCCATCCCGAACCCCGCGCGGACGAGGCCGATCGACGCCCGCAGCACGCCCGGCCAGTCACGCAGGTAGTAGCCGACCCAGGCGCGGTACTCCAGGCCGGCCACCCGCACCGGGTCGAAGGAGCGGAGCCGGCCGGGGGTGCCCGCCGGGCTGGGCGCACGGGACGGGACGCGCCCAGCGCCGCCCGGCAGCCGTACCCCGAAGCCGTGCAGCGCGAGCCGGAGCAGCACCTGGCCCGGCCGCTCCAGTTCCGCCACCCGCGCGGCGCTCAGGCGCTCCAGGTCGCCGAGCCGCTGGGCGTACGCGGCCGGACCGCGGGCGCGGGCGGCATCCAGGGCCACGGCGTTGTGCCACACCTTGACCCGGGACTCCCGCAGGAACCGGCGGCTGGCGGCCTGGTTCGCCGGGCCGAGCAGGGCATCCGTCAGCGAGCGGGGAGCGCCGATCCGGGCCAGTTCCTCGTCCTCGGCGCCGACCCGGCGGCTCAGCACCTCGTCGATGCGCTGGTGGTCCGCGCGCCGCCGTCCGGTCACAGCCGGATCCGCGAATTCCCCGGCGCTGATCACGGCGAGCAACGCCTGCGGCAGGTCATAGTTGATGTGGGCGTTCATGCCCAGCAGGACGTGGCGGAGGGCCGGCGCAGACGGCTGCTCCCGGGCGGCCCCGAACGCGACCGCCCACGGCCGCGAGACGCCCCCGCCCGCAGAGTCCGCGGCCAGCGCGTCCAGGTAGAGATCCGCGAACGCCACGTCCCAGCGTTCCACCCACTCCGGGTCACTGAACCGCCCCGCGCGCAGCGCGTCGCGGACCGCCCGGGTGGTGCGCAGGTACGTGGCGTGGAAGAAACGGCGGGCGTCCCCGGTCTCCTCGAGCGGGCCGAGCAGGGCTTCCATCCGCTCGATCAGCGCATCAATGCTCATTGGCCCTCCCCACGACCCGCCGACCGCCCCAGGCCAGCCTAGTGAACCGGTCGGCCGATTCCGGCCCGGGACGCGCGCTGGCTGAGGGGCGGCTGAGACGGGGACCGGCACATTGGGTTTGCGTTGCTACCGTCCTCCCATGAGTCTTCGCCGCCGTCCGCGCGGCCGGATCCTGGCCGCGCTGGCGGCTGGCGTCGTGGTCGTCGTGGCCCTGGTCGCCGTGATCGTCGTGGTCCGCCAGCCCGGCCCGGTCACCGCGCGGACGTTGCGGATCGCGGTGGTCGACGGGCCGGGCCACGACCAGCACGTGTCGCTGGACGCCACGTTCTTCACCCCGCCGGGCGGCGGCCGGGTGCCCGCGATCCTGCTGGCGCACGGGTTCGGGGAGACCAAGGACGCGGTCCGGGCGGAGGCCGAGCAGCTCGCCCGGGCTGGTTTCGCCGTGCTGACCTGGTCCGCGCGGGGATTCGGACGGTCCACGGGGCAGGTCGCCCTCGACTCGCCCGACTATGAGGTGAAAGACGTCGGGCAACTGGTCAGCTGGCTGGCCCGGCAGCCGCGGGTCATGCTGGACGGCCCCGGGGATCCGCGGGTGGGCATCACCGGCGCGTCGTACGGGGGCGCCGTCGCGCTGCTCGCCGCGGCCTACGACCACCGGATCGACGCGATCGTCCCGCAGACCACCTGGTACAACCTGGCCAGCGCGCTGTTCCCGGACGCGGCCGGAGGCAGCGCGGCGGGCGGGGTGTTCAAGAAGCAGTGGGCCGGGCTGCTCTTCACCCAGGGCGCTGCGCAGGCCGACGGGTCGCAGCCGACCGGGAAGTTGCCGGCCAGTGGCGTCTCCGCCGCGCTGTGCGGCCGGTTCCTGCCCGCGCTCTGTGCCATGTACCAGCAGGTGGCCACGCTCGGGCGGGCCACCCCGCAGGCGATCTCCCTGCTCGGGCGGTCCAGCCCGTCCAGCGTGGCGAGCCGGATCGACGTGCCCACCCTGCTGATCCAGGGCGAGGACGACTCACTGTTCGGGCTGGACCAGGCGAACGCCAACGACCAGGCCATCCGGCGCAACGGCGCGCCGGTGGGCCTGGTGTGGTTCGCGGGCGGCCACGATGGCGGGAATCAGGAGACCGGCCGGATCACCCAGCTCACCACGGACTGGTTCGACCGCTGGCTGAAGTCCCCGCATCCCTGGTCCAGGGCGGAGCCTTCCGTACCCACCGGCCAGCCCGCCTTCGCGGTCACCCGGAACCTGGGCTACGACCCGTCCAGCGGCAACCAGGTGCTGGAGATCGCCACCGCGCCGGGCTACCCCGGCCTGGCCGGGAGCAAGCGCACCGCGGTCCGGCTGCGCGGTCCCGGGCAGACCATCGTCAACCCGCCCGGCGGCGCGCCCCCGTCCATGTCGGGCCTGCCCGGCCTGAGTGCCGGCGGCGCGGGCACCGGGAACCTGGGGGTGGCCCTCCCGATGCCCGGCGAGAGCGCCGCGTTCACCTCGGCTCCGCTGGCCGCGCCGCTGCAGCAGACCGGCTCCGCCACCGTCCGGGTCCGGGTCAGCGGCGCCACGGACATGACCGTGTTCGCCGAGGTGTACGACGTCGACCAGGCCGGCAACGCCACGCTGCCGTTCCAGCTGGCCGCCCCGGTGCGGGTGACCGGGGCGGCCGCGGGCCGGACGGTCACCGTGACCCTGCCCGCGATGGACTACCAGTTCGCGGCGGGGCACCGCGTCCGCCTGGTGGTGACCAGCACCGATTTCGGCTACGCCACCTCGCCGGCGGCCGCGGCCTACCGGGTGGCACTGGCCGGCCCGGGCCTGTCCGTGCCGTCCGATCCGGCGCTGCGGATCACGGGCGGCGGCGTCCCCTGGTGGACCTGGGCCGCGCCGATCGCGGCGCTGGCCGCGGCGGCGGTCATCCTGCTGGCCCGGCCCCGGACGCGGCGGGCTGGACTGCCGTCCCCGCCCGGGCCGGTAGCTGGGCCGCCGCCCACGCCGGTGCCGGCTGGTGCCCCCGTACCCTTGGAGATCACCGGGCTCACCAAGCGTTACCGGGATGGCCAGCTGGCGGTGGACGGGCTGTCGCTGCACGTGGAGCGGGGCCAGATCCTCGGCCTGCTGGGGCCGAACGGCGCCGGGAAGACCACCACGCTGCGCGCGCTGATGGGCCTGCTCTACCCGGACGCCGGGACGATCACGATCTTCGGCCAGCAGGTCCGCCCGGGCGCTCCCGCGCTGTCCCGGCTCGGCTCGTTCGTGGAAGGACCAGGCTTCCTGCCGCACCTGTCCGGCCGGGCCAACCTGGACCTGTACTGGCGGGCGACCGGACGGCCCGCGGCCGGGTCGCACCTGGACGAGGTCCTGCGGATCGCCGGGCTCGGCTCCGCTGTCGACCGCCGGGTCCGCTCCTACTCCCGGGGGATGAGCCAGCGGCTGGCCATCGCCCAGGCCATGCTGGGCCTGCCCGACCTGCTCGTCCTCGACGAGCCGATGAACGGCCTGGACCCGCCGCAGATCAGGGAGATGCGCGATGTGCTGCTCGGTTACGCCGCCGCGGGCCGGACCGTGATCCTGTCCAGCCACCTGCTCGGCGAGGTCGAGCAGACCTGCACGCACCTGGTGGTCATGAACCACGGCCGCGGCCTGGCGGCCGGCCCGGTCACCGAGATCACCGGCGGCGGCGCGGCCCTGGTCGTGGGCACCTCGCAAGCGCAGCGCGCCGTCAGCGTGCTGCGTGACCTGGACGGCATCGAGGCCGCGGAGCCGCACCCGGACGGTGTCGTCGTGCACCCCAACGGGGTCGCCCCGTCCGCGGTGGTCGCGGCCCTGGTCGGAGCGGGGATCCCGGTCGACCGGGTGGGTCCGGGCCGCGGGCTCGAGGACGCCTTCCTGGCCCTGATCGGCGCACCGGAGGGCGAATGATGGCCGTGACCGCGCAGGAGAACGCCCCGGGTTACCGGGCGCACCGGACCCTGTCGTTCCGGGTCGAGTTCGTCCGCCAGCTCCGCCGCTGGCGGACCATCGTGGCCTTCGTGGTGCTCCTCGCGCTGCCCTGGATCCTGGTCGCCGCGTTCAAGATCAGCGGCCCGGTCTCGGCGGACAACGGGACACCGGGGCTGGTCACCGTGGCCACCCAGGGCGGCCTCAACTTCGCGGCGTTCAGCCTGTTCGTCTCGGCCGGCTTCCTGCTCGTCGTGGTGGTCGCGCTGTTCTGCGGGGACACCGTGGCCAGCGAGGCCAGCTGGTCGTCGCTGCGGTACCTGCTGGCCGCGCCGGTGCCGCGGGCCCGGCTGCTGCGCCAGAAGCTGGCCGTGGCGCTGGCCTACTCCACGATCGGCGTGGTCACCCTGCCGGTGATGTCCCTGGTGGCCGGGACGGCCGCGTTCGGGTGGCATCCGCTCCGGCTGCCGGGCACCGGGGTGCAGCTCCCGGCCGGCCAGGCCGTGGCCCGGATGCTCATCGTCCTGGGGTACGTGCTGGTCACCGAAGTCGCGGTGGCCGGGATCGCGTTCCTGCTCTCGGTGTCCACCGACTCCCCGCTCGGCGCGGTCGGCGGCGCCGTGGGGCTGATGATCCTGTCCGCCATCCTGGACCAGGTCACCGCGCTCGGGTCCTGGCGGCAGGTCCTCCCGTCGCACTGGCAGTTCGCCTGGCTGGACGCGGTGCAGGCGCAGATCAGCTGGGGCGGCATGCTGGAGGGCGCCTCGGTGTGCGCGTGCTACGGGATCGTGCTCCTCGCGGTGGCCTTCCGGCGCTTCCAGCGCAAGGACATCGTGTCCTGAGTCACCACAGTTCCAGGGACCGTTCGAAGATGCCGCCCAGGTCGTCCCCGGTGACGGGCTTCGGGCAGGAGGCCAGCAGCCGCTGCTGCTTCAGCGTGCCCTCCACCAGCGCGGGGATGTCGCCGGAGGAGTAGCCGACGGCGGCCACCCCGTTCGGGATCCCGATCTCGCGCATCAGGCCGGTCAGCACCCGGGGCAGGAACTCCGCGTCGTCCGGCGGCCGCTCCGCCCCGGGCGCCAGCAACTGGGCGGCCCGCAGGTGCCGCTCCGGCGCGGCGTCGAACGTGAACCGGAACGCCTCCGGCGCCGTGAGCGCCACCGACATGCCGTGCGGCACCATGGCCTCGTCCGCCGGGTAGTCCTTCGGGTGGAAGCCGCTCACCCGGCCGGCGATCGGGTAGGCGTTGGCGTGCGGGATGTGCACGCCCGCGTTGCCGAAGCCCATCCCGGCGAACGTGGCCGCCATGGCCATGTCCGCCCGGGCCTGGTGGTCGTCGCCGTGGCCGACCGCGCGGCGGAACGAGGTGGCGAGCAGCGCCATGGCCTTCTCCGACCACATGTCGGAGATGGGGTTGGCACCGCAGTACGGCACCCGCTGCCCGGGCCGCTTGTGCTCGGCGCGGGTGTACCAGCGCGCGGTGTAGCTCTCCAGTGCGTGGCAGAGGATGTCCATCCCGGCCGAGGCGGTCACGCCGGCCGGCTGGGTGAGGGTGAGCAGCGGGTCCACCACGGCCAGGGTGGGCCGCAGCCTGGTGTGGCTGATACCGGTCTTCACCCGGAGCGCGAGCACGTCGAGCACGCAGACGGTGGTGCTCTCCGCCCCGGTCCCCGTCGTGGTGGGCACCGCGATCAGCGGCTTGAGCGGGTGGACCGGGGCGCGGGCCCGGCCCACCGGGGCGTTGACGTAATCCATCAGCCCGCCCGGGTTGGTCAGCAGCAGGTTGACGGCCTTGGCGGTGTCGATGCTCGACCCGCCGCCGACCGCGACGAACGCGTCCCACGGCCCGCTCGCCCGGGCCTGGTCGACCGCGGCGTTCATGCTCTCGTCGGTCGGCTCCACCCGCACGCCGCCGAACACCCGGGCCTCGATGCCGAACTGCGCCATCTGGTCCGCGATCCGCTGCGGGATGCCGGTCGCGGCGACCCCGGGATCGGTGACGATCAGGGCCCGGCGCACCCCGTACTGGCTCAGGTCGAACCCGATCTCGTCGGAGGCCCCCGGACCGAACTTCAGCTGCGGCGCGCCGTACGTGAAGATCGCCTCGGGGTTGGCGGGCGCAGCGTTCGCGGGCCCGGAGTTCGCCGGTCCGGGGGCTGGTGCGGCGCTGCTCACGGGATGCCTCCTCGGGCGTCGGTGAAGACCATGGACCCAGTCTCCCGGGTGTAATCGGCTGAACCCCCCAGATGGGGTACCGAAAGCCGGCCGAAGAAAGGAGCCGGTTCACTGCCCGCCGCCTTACGTTGCCAGGACAGGGGGCGGCCCGGACGCGCGGGCGACCCGTTTACGCGGGCAACGGGGGAAATGATGGCGCAGACGATCAATGACGCCCTGATCCAGGAGAACACCGGCGACGGCCGGATCCGGGCGGGCGATACAGCAGACGCGCCGATGCCGTTGGTGCTGATGTACCACTCGGTCGAGCCGCACCAGGCCGATCCGTACCTGGTGACGGTCAGCCCGCCCCGGTTCAGCCAGCAGATGCGCTGGCTGGCCCGGCGCGGCCTGCGCGGGGTATCCATCCGCGACCTGCTCGCCGCCCGCGCGGCGGGGGCCGGGAAGGGCCTGGTCGGGCTCACGTTCGACGACGGCTACGCCGATTTCACCCGGCACGCGCTGCCGGTCCTGCGCCGGCACGGCTTCGGCGCGACCGTGTTCGTCATCGCCGGCCGGCTCGGCGGCGACAACGCCTGGGATCCCGAGGGGCCGCGCAAGCGGCTGATGGGCGCCCGCGAAGTCCGGGACCTGGCCCGGGCGGGCATCGAGATCGGCTCGCACGGCCTGCGCCACGTCCGGCTGCCCGCCGCCCGGGACGTGCTGGCCGAGGAGGTCGACGGCAGCCGCCGCATCCTGCAGGACATCACCGGTGAGCCGGTGGGGGGGTTCTGCTACCCCTACGGCGACCTCGACGCCGCCGCGCTGGCCCAGGTCCGCGAGGCGGGCTACGACTATGGCTGCGCGATCTGGCCATCGGCGTACACCAGCCAGCACGCGCTGCCCCGCACCTACATCGGGGAGGCGGATACCGCGCCGCGGCTGTGGGCGAAATCGGCCCGGCACCGGCTGGCCCGGATGCACCGGCGGGCCCGGGAACACGACCGCACCGCCTGATTTCCCTCACTCAGCGTAGGCCAGCTACTCCTCTTGAGTGACCCATAGGGGGGAGGCCGGTGACACAGTCGAAGCATCAGACGGCGATATCACCGGGGGGAATAGTGGCCGAGCACCGACTTTCGCTCGCGGTCAATGGGCGTGAGAGCCAGCTCCATACCAGGCTGGTTGCCTTTGAAACGCCAGGTCACGGGCAGTCCGGCGGTGAGGGGAATGGTCACGTCGCGACGGCCTGGGCGCCCGGGGAAATCGTCACCGGATGGGTGAATACCGGCTCGGTCGCCATTGTCGGCCTGGGGTACGTCGGGCTGCCGACCGCGGTGGAACTGCACGGCAAGAGCCCCCGGATCGTCGGGATCGACGTCAGCGAGCCGCGGCTGCGGGAGATCGCGTCCGGCGGCGCCGACCTGACCGGCGCGGACCAGGAGCGACTGGCCGCCGCGCTGGCCGACGGAAGCCTGCAGCTCACCACCGACCCGGCCGCGGCCGCGGCCGCGGAGGCGGTCATCATCTGCGTGCCGACCCCGGTGGACAGCGACCAGACCCCGGACCTCAGCGCGCTGCAGGCCGCGTGCGCCACCGTGGTGCATCACGCCGTGCCGGGCCAGGTCATCATCCTGACCTCGACCAGCTACGTGGGCACCACTCGTGACCTGCTCACCGAGCCGCTGCGGCAGCGGGGGATGGCGGTGGGCACCGAGATCAACGTGGCGTTCAGCCCGGAGCGGATCGACCCGGGCAACCCGACGCACCTGCAGAGCGAGACGCCGCGGGTAGTCGGCGGGGCCACCCAGGACTGCACCAGCCGGGCCGCCGAGGTCATCGGCCGGGTCACCGATTCGGTGTACCTGGTCAGCTCGACCGACGCCGCCGAGGCCACCAAACTCTACGAGAACATCTTCCGCGCCGTGTCCCTGGCCCTGGCCAACGAGTTCGCGGACGCGTGCGGCGCGCTCGGCCTGGACCCGATCGAGGTCACGCTGGCCGCCGGCACCAAGCCCTACGGCTTCCTCGGCGTGTTCCCCGGGCCGGGCGTGGGCGGTCACTGCATTCCCTGCGACCCGCACTACCTGCTCTGGCAGCTGAACGCACGGGACCATGCCTCGCCGCTGATCGAGCAGGCCATGAAGTCCATCGCGCTGCGCCCGGAACGGGTGATCGAGCGGGCCGGTGAGGTAATGGCGGCCGAAGGGCGCCCGCTGGCCGGCGCGCGCGTCGTGGTGATCGGCGTCAGCTACAAGGCCGGCGTGCGGGACCTGCGCGAGTCCCCGGCCCTGCCCATCATGGAGGGCCTGATCCGGGAGGGAGCCGAGGTCTCCTACTACGACCCGCTGATTCCGGTGCTCGACCTGCCGGGCGGAGGCCAGCTGCGCAGCGTGGCGGTCCCGGAGGGACCCGACTTCGACCTGGCCGTGGTGCACACGCTGCACCCCGGGCTGGATTACACCTGGGCCCACGACGCCCCGGTGGTGCTCGACGCCACCTACCAGTTCTCCGGCGCGGCGCACCGCGCGGTGGTGTGAGGACCAGGCCATGATCACCGATCTGCGGGCAGCGGACTGGAGTACCCCGGCGGTGGTGCTCAAGTTCGACCAGAACATGCTGCATCACGGCAGCCTGGGCGTGATCCGCAGCCTGGGGCGGCTGGGCGTGCCGGTGTACGGCGTGCACGAGGGGGCCTCGGCCCCCGCCGCGAGTTCCCGCTACCTGTCCGGCCGCTTCTTCTGGCAGCCCCATCCCGATGATCCGCAACGGGTCCTGTCCGGCCTGCTCGACCTGGCCAGCCGGATCGGCCGCCGGGCGGTGCTGTACGCGACGGACGACGCGGGCGCGATCTTCCTCGCCGAGCACGGGGACGCGCTGCGGGAGTCGTTCCTGTTCCCCGCGCCCCCGGACGACCTGCCCCGGCGGCTGGCGGGCAAGTACTCGATGTTCCAGCTCTGCCGGGATCTGGGGGTGCCTACGCCGCAGGCCATGCTGGCCTGGTCACCCAGGGAGGCCGCGGGGTTCGCAGCGCAGGTGGGGTTCCCGCTCATCGCGAAGCTGACGACTCCCTGGCGGGGGGCAGCGGGGCAGCGGCTGCGCAGTACCTCGATCGTGCGGACGCCGCCGGAACTGCGGGAGATATGTGCTCGTGCTCACGAGACGAGCACCGGGCTGATGCTCCAGGAGTACATCCCGCCGGCCCCGGGCCAGGACTGGTTCTTCCACGGCTACGTGGACCAGGCCGGCCGGTGCGAGCCCGCGTTCACCGGGGTCAAGGACCGCTCCTACCCGGCCTACGCCGGGCTGACCAGCCTGGGCCGGTCGGTGCCGAACAGCCGGCTGCGGGAGCAGGTCACTGCGATGGCATCCGCGATCGGCTTCCGCGGCATCGCCGACCTCGACCTGCGTTTCGACCCGCGGGACGCCCAGTACAAGCTGCTCGACTTCAACCCGCGGCTCGGCGCCCAGTTCCGCGTGTTCACCACCGGCACCGGGGTCGACGTGGCCCGGGCGGCGTACCTGGACCTCACGGGTCAGCCGGTGGCGGCCGGGGAGATGACCCGGGGCCGCCGGTTCCTGGTGGAGAACTACGACCCGCTCGGTGCCGTCGGCTACTGGCGCCGGGGCGAGCTCGGGCTCCGGTCCTGGGTGAGATCGCTGCGCCGGGTGGACGAGGTCGCCTGGCTGGCCCGCGACGACCTGCGGCCGTTCGTCCTGATGTGCGCGCGCATGGCCTGGCGGGGCATTACCCGCCGCGGCCGTGCCCGCCAGCCCAGTACCCGGGGTCCGTCCGTGCTGCTGCGCGCCGCGGGCGGGCCCCGTTACCGTCCCGGGCCCCGGGCCGCCCGGGTCACCACAGAGTTCAGCAACGAGGGGGAGAAAGTATGAACGGCACCACCGATGTGGCCATCGTGGGGGCAGGCCCTTACGGGCTCTCGGTCGCCGCGCACCTGCGCCGGTCCGGGCTGAGCGTCCGCCAGTTCGGCCTGCCCATGCACCTGTGGCGGGCGAGCATGCCCCAGGGCATGTTCCTGAAGTCCCAGGGCTTCGCGTCCAACCTGTCCGACCCCGCGGCCAAGCTGACGCTGGGCGCGTTCAGCCGGGTGACCGAGCGTCCCTACGCGGACTACGGCCTGCCCGTGCCGCTGGACACGTTCGTCGCCTACGGCCAGTGGTTCCAGTCGGCCGCGGGCCTGGAGGTCGAGGAAGTGCTGGTCACCGGGGTGTCACCGACCGGGGCTGGCTACGAGCTGACGCTGGAGGACGGGGAGACGCTGCGGGCCCGCCAGGTGGTCGTGGCCGTGGGCGTCGAGCACTTCGCCTACCTGCCCGAGCAACTGGCCGGGCTGCCCTCCTGGGCTTGCTCGCACAGCTCGGCGCACACCGACCTGGCGGCGTTCGCCGGCCAGCGGGTCACCGTGATCGGGGCCGGCCAGTCCGCCCTCGAGTCGGCGGCGCTGCTGCACGAGCGCGGAGCCCAGGTCCAGATCGTGATGCGCAAGCAGCACGTGGTCTGGAACGGCACCCCGCTCGCCCCGGACCGCCCGCTGCTGCAGCGGCTCCGCGAGCCCGAGGCGGGCCTGGGCTCGGGCTGGGGCACCTGGTTCTACTCGACGCAGCCGTCCGCCTTCCGGCACCTGCCGGAGGCCAGCCGGGTCCGCCGGGCGCGGACCGCGCTCGGCCCCGCGGGGGCCACCTGGCTGCGCGGCCGGGTCGAGGGCGAGTTCCCGGTCCTCAGCGGCCACGCGCTGGACTGGGCCGTCTCCGGGCCCGAAGGGGTCCGGCTCGGCCTGGTGTGCAGCTCCGGGGCCCGCACGGAGGTGGCCGCGGACCACGTCATCGCGGCCACCGGCTACCGGCCGGACCTGAGCCGGCTGACGTTCCTGGATGAGGACCTGCGCGGGCGGGTGCAGACCGTGGCCCGCACTCCGATCGTGGACCGTGACTACCAGACCAGTGCGCCCGGGCTCTACGTGGTCGGCCCGGGAGTGGCTCCCACGTTCGGCCCGGTCATGCGGTTCGTGTACGGCGCGGACCACGCGGCCCGGACCGTCGGCCGGCGGCTGGCCCGCACGGCCACCCGCCGCGCTGCCGTGGCCGTGGGAGCCGGCCGGTGAGCGTGTCCCACTACGTGCACAGTCCGTATGTGCACAGCCCGTATGTGCACAGCCCGTATGTGCACAGTCCGTCTGTGCACAGGCCGCCAGGCACGGCGGGGCCGGGCCGCGTCCGCCCGGGCGGCCCGGCCACCGCCGCACCCG
>JAOPYP010000261.1 GCA_025964635.1 Actinomycetes bacterium
GCGGGATGGCCGTGTTCGTGCCGGACTACACCGCCGAGACGTTCCTGGCCGGGACGGGAGGCGGCGGGAGCACCGACGCGGACGGCCGCCAGGGCAGCTTCCGCGAGTGGACCTGGGACCCGGACCCCGCGGACGACTGGATCCGGGTGGAGTACGAGTTCACGCTGCGGGCGGCGGACGGTTCGGTCCAGGTCGTCCGCGAAGCCCACCGGCTGGGCGCGTTCCGGCGTGACCGGTGGCTCCGGCTGCTGGCCGAGGCGGGATTCGAGCCTGAGGCACGCTTCGCCGCCGACGCCCCGGACGCGGCGGCCGCCGGTGAGGGGATGCCCGCGCACCTGTTCATCGGTCGGCGCCCGCACTGAGGGCCCGGGCAGCGTGATAACAGCAACAGGCGCTGCGCCACCGGGCGCCGGGGCAGCGTGATAACAGCAACAGGCACTGCACCACCGGGCCGCGCCGCCACCGTCCGCTACGGGGTACGCCTCACGCGGCGTCCGGTTTGATAGCGACGCCCTCGTACGTGTAGCCCATGGCCCGCGGCCGGTGGAAGTAGTAGTTCTCCAGCCGGGTCACCCGGAACCCGGCGCCCGCCACCAGGTCCGCGATCCGCCGGTCCAGGTGACACCCACCGACCACCCGCCGGTGCAGCGGGGTGAGCCTGCGCTGCACGCGGGCCACCCGCAACTCCGGGGACAGCCCGTGCTCCACGAAGTGGAACGCGCCCCCGGGCCGCAGCACCCGGTAGGCCTCGGCGAGCGCCCGGCCCGGATCCGGGATCGTGCACAGGGTCCAGGTGCTGAGCACGAAGTCGGCGGTGGCCCCGGCCACCGGCAGCGCCTGGGCGTCGGTGCCGACGAACTCGACCGGCACCGCGTGGGCGGCGATCCGCGTGGCGGCCAGGCGCTGACCCACGGTGGCCGGGTCCACCGCCAGGACACGGGTCACCCCGGCGGGGTAGTGCGGGACGTTCAGCCCGGACCCGAAGCCGATCTCCAGCACCACGCCGGTCATCCCGGCGGCGACCCGGGCGCGCACCTGGCGGACGTCCGCGCCGCGCATCCACAGGTCGAGGGCGCGGGGCAGCACCTGATCCCCGTAGACACCCACCCCGCAAGTTTGTCACGCGTGCGG
This sequence comes from Actinomycetes bacterium, assembly GCA_025964635.1. Lineage (GTDB taxonomy): Bacteria > Actinomycetota > Actinomycetes > Streptosporangiales > Streptosporangiaceae > RYN-230. The sequence continues at coordinate 1,132 of JAOPYP010000261.1, forward strand.
TGGCGGGATCCCCGGGTGAGGTGTTCGTTGCGGGAAAAGGGGCGGGAGCGGATCGTCGCAGCCGCCGGCCTGCCGTGGGCGCGGCGGCGGGAGGCGGGGATGATGAGACCGTGACAAAGGAGACTGTGACGACTGCGCGGCTGTTCCAGGTGGACGCGTTCGCGCCGGGTCCGTTCGAGGGGAATTCCGCGGCGGTCCTGGTGCTGGAGCACGAACCGGACGACGAGTTCGGCCCCGCCATCGGGGCCGAACTCAACCAGCCCGCGACCGCCGTGGTCTGGCCCGCGGGTGAGCCAGGGCGGTTCGGGCTGCGCTGGTTCACCGCTGCCGGCGAACTGGATCTGTGCGGGCACGGGACGCTGGCGGCCGCCCGGGTGCTGCTCGACGACGGGCATCCGGTAGGCGACCGGATCCAGTTCGACACCCGCTATGGCCCGCTGGAAGCCCAGTCCGCCGGTCAGTGGATCCAGCTGCGATTCCCGAACCTGGCCCCGGATCCGCTGGGCGACGGCGGGCTGGCCGACGCGGTGCGGGCCGCGCTTTCGGTCCCGGTCACCGAGATCCTCCGCAACGACCTGGACGCGATGGCCGTGCTGGACTCGCCCGCCGCCGTCCGGGACCTCCAGCCCGACCTGGGGACACTGCGGGAACTGCCGTTCCGGGGGCTGATCGTCACCGCGGTGCGCGAGGACTTCACCGACGAGGACGACATCGCCGCGGACGATACGGCCGACTTCGTGTCCCGTTTCTTCCACGTGGCGGACGGGACCGAGGACCAGGTGACGGGGTCCGCGCACTGCGCGCTGGGCCCGTACTGGATCGCGCGGCTGGGCCGCCAGCCGCTGACCGGCCGGCAGCTGTCCGCGCGCGGCGGGCTGGTCCGGGTGGCCCTGGACGGGGACAGCGTGTTGCTGGGCGGCGAGGCCCTGGTCATGGCCGAGGGCGTCTGGCGGCTGCCGGTCGCGAACAAGCTGATTCTGTAGCGCCGTCCGCGGCCGCGGTGTGCGGTGACGCGGGCCCGCGGGAGGGACGCGGGCCCGCGCCAGGGGAAGCGGCGCGTGCCTGGCCTGCGGGTGACCAGGCCCGCGCCCGATCAGGAGGACGGGAAGTTGAAGTAGTGCAGGCTCACGAACGGCGGACTGCCCGGCGCGCCGGAGGAGAATTCCAGGTAGACCGTGTGGGTCCCGGTCACCTGGGAAATGTTGGCCGGAACGGTCCGCCAGCTGCTCCAGCCGCCGGTATTACCGACCGCGAAGCTGCCCACTGGGGCATTCGACGGGTTGTCGAGCACCACCTCCACGAGGCCACTCACCCCGCCGGCCGCGCCGGAGGCCACCCGGGCGCCGAATTGGCTGGATCCCGAGCCGAAATTGATCCCGGGATACTCCAGGTAGGTGCCGTCGCCGAGCTGGGCGGCCTGGTTCCCGTCCACGCCGGACGGGTTGGTGTCCCCGGTGGCCGCGGTGACGGAAACGCCCCCGGACGAGCCCTGGTAGCAGTCCGCCGAGATGTCCGCGGTAGCGGTGGACGAGCACGACGTGCCGCCGCCGCTACCCGTGCTGGTCGGCGTCGGGGTCGGGGTCGGGGTGGGTGTGGGGGTGGGCGACGCGCTGGAGCCGCTGGTCTGGTACACGGCCACGTAGCCGACGCTCATCGCGGCACCCGAACTGGTCGCGGACGCCGGTGAGGAGCAGCCGCAGATGGCGTTGGGGTACGCGCCGCCGATGGCCAGGTCCAGGATCAGGAAGAACCCGTGATCGACCGCGGCCTGCCAGGCCGACGCGCCGACCTGGCTCTCGGTCACGGTGTAGTAGGCGTTCCCGTTCAGGTAATAGGTGATCGACTCGTTGCTGGTGTTCGTCCGGTTCACGATGACCGAGTAAGTGTTGTACCCGGCCTGGCAGCCGGAGCAGGACTGCAGCCCGCTGCCCAGCCCGGTGGTCTCGTTGCAGGGCCCGCCCGGATCGACCCCGCAGTGAAGGGTGCCCGAGTGCTCGGACAGCGCGTTGACGTCCTCCATCACGTCGATCTCGCCGGTGGACGGCCAGTTCGCGCAGTTCATGGTCCCGGACGTGCCCGCGCCGCTGGAGCGGAAGCCGGCGCCGAGCATCCAGAAGGCGGGCCAGTAGCCAACGCCGCTGGACGGGTTGGGCTGCTTGATCGAGGCGCTGACCTCCATCTCGCCGCCCGCCGGGGCCGCGAAGCTGCTGCTCACGGTCTCGATCCGGCCCGAGGTCCACGACCCGCCCGAGTTGACCGCAGTGATGTTCAGGTGCCCGCTGCCGTCCTGGGACACGTTCGCGGTGGAGTTGGTGTTGCTCTCCACCTCACCCGTCCCGTACTGGGCCGTGCAGCCATTGCCGTTGTACTGGGTGCCGGTGTCGTAGGTCCAGCCGGAGTCGACCCCGCTGCCCGCGGCGCCCGAGAAGGAGTCGCTGTAGGTGGTGGTCCAGCCGGCCGGCGGCCCGGGCACGGTGGTCGCCGAGCTGCTGGCCGCGAAGGTCAGGCTGGTCAGCGTGGCGGCCACTAACGCGGTCGCCGCCGCTCCCGCGGCCAGGGCCGCGCGCCGGGCCGGGCGGAAGCCAGTCAGGGCGCGGATCCGTGGCCGCATGCGGAAGGTTGGTTGCATCCGGTTCTCCCTTCTGCTGGGCGGGCGGCGGGGCCCGCCTGGGCCGGTATGTCCGGCCGTGGACTTCTGGGTTCGCTGGGGTGGCTTCGCTGGGGTGGCGGCGCGGCGGCGCTGCCTAGCGGGACCCCGGGGCCGGGCAGCCGCAGCTGGCCCGGATCGCGCACCGGGTGGGCAGGATCTCCGTGTGCTGTGGCAGCTCCCGGTCCTCGATCCGGGCCCGCAGCCGCTGGGCGGCCCGGTGGCCGAGCTCGCGGAACGGCTGCCCGACCGTGGTCAGCTGGGGGGCCACCACCCGGCTGGCGTAGATGTCGTCGAAGCCGGTCACCGCCATGTCGCCGGGGATGGCCACGCCCGACCCCTGGAACTGCAGCAGCACGCCGATGGCCATCTGATCGTTGGCGCAGGCCACGACCTCCGGGGCGGGGCGGAGCGCCAGCAGCGTGCGGGCCGCGGCCGCGCCGCTCGCCTCCGAGAAGTCGCCTTCCAGCACCGGGGCGAGGACACAGCCCGGATGCCCGGCCACCGCCTGCCGGAACGCCTCCAGCCGTTCCCGCGCGTCGGGGGAGTCGGCCGGGCCGGCCAGGAAGCCGAGGCGCCGGTACCCGTGGTCCTCGATCAGGTGCGCGGCGAGCGCCCGCATCCCCGCGGTGTTGTCCACCGCCACGACGTCGAGTTCCGTCTCGTCCCGGCGGCCCGCGATGGCGACCACGGGGATGCGCCGGGCCAGCGACCGCAACTGGCCGGGGGGCATCACTTCCTCCGCCACCAGCAGCCCGTCGACCTTGCCGGACAGCGACCTGATCCGCCGCTGGAACGGCTCGCCGGCCGGGCCGAACGTCAGCAGCAGCGAGCACTCCGTGCCGCGCAGAACGGACTCGACCGCGTGCACCAGCTCGTCCATGAACAGCGGGCTAGTCTTCTCGATGCCGACCTCGGTCGTCCCGCGTTCCAGGGCGGCCAGGCCGATGATGTCTTTGCGGCGGCGGCTGAGGCCCTGGGCGGAGCCGTCCGGCACGTAGCCCAGTTCCTCGATCACGGCCAGGACGCGTTCGCGGGTGTCCGGGCGGACGAGGTTGGAGCCGTGAATGACCCGGGAAACGGTGGCCGTGGACACCCCGGCCCGGTCCGCCACCTCGTAGACGGTGCTCACCGCGAGACTTCGCAGGCTCGCCAGGAGCGGGGTGGGGGACCGCCTTCGTGATCAACCGATTGGTGTCGTGGGAGCGACACCAATCGGTTGATCACGACCTGGGGTGGCCGCACCGGGGAGTGGGCTGCGGGCCGGGGGGGTGCCCGGCGCGGGTTGTGATCATCATTGACCGCCAGCGCGTGTTTGGCCTACTCGTGCCGCCCGGAGCGGGACGTTGTAAGCGGTTACATCCGGGTGGTACCAGAGATGCTAGGAATGGATGTAAGCGCTGTCAATGGCGCTCACCGAACGGCTTCTCTTACTAATTCCTTACGTCTGCCCCTCCCGCGCTCGCCTGAGCCGCCAACCTGCCAGCATCCTGACCAGAACGGGAGGCAGCCATTCGCGGAGCGATGGACAGTCGGTCACCTGGGTGGCAAGAGTTGCCGCGGCCGGTGACGCCGGAGGCGTTTCCGCAGCCAGGAACGGTCGGCCGGCCCGTGATGGCGGCAAGGCCCGTGAT
>JAOPYP010000668.1 GCA_025964635.1 Actinomycetes bacterium
CCGCCGCCGTGGCCGCGGTGGTGATCGCCTCGCTGGCCCTGACCAGCGGCATGCAGGGACACGGCGGCGGCGCGCCGGGCTCCAGCGCGGGCACCGCGGCCGGCGCCGGGGCGACAGGCGGCGTTCCGGCGTACTACGTCGCCCTGACCAAGGCGGCCACGCCGGCGCAGGCAGTGATCAGGGCCACGGCGACCGGGGCGGTCGTGGCCACCGTGAAGCCGCCCAAGCCGTATGGCACGTTCAGCTTCGTGACCGGCGCGGCCGGCGACCGCACGTTCGTCCTCGCCGCCCAGCGCTGGTGGCCTATCGCGTCCGGGACCCGCGGCCTCGCCGCGGAGAAGCGGGACAACACCACGCCCGTCGTCTTCTTCCGGCTGCGGTTCGACCCGGCGACCCGGACGGCCCGGCTGACGGCGCTGCACGTTCCGCGGAAGATTCCCGCGTCCAGCCTGGACGGCATCGCGGTGTCCCCCGACAGCAGCCGACTGGCCCTGGCCCTGTACCCGGCGCAGATCGAGGTCATCACACTCGCCACCGGCTCGGCACGGCACTGGATCTGGCCTGGCGCGGCCCCTTCCACCGGCCCCTGGGTCGGAAATAGCAAGCCCTCCGGTCAGCCCCTCTCCTGGACCGCCAATGCGCACACCCTGGCCTTCCCGCTCACGGCCGAGTCGGGTGGGATCACCTGGGTGATGCTGCTCAACATCAGTTCACCCGGGGGCAGCCTCCAGTCCGCCGCCCGGCGCGGCGTCAGCTTCCCGGGCCTCGGTCACCTCAAGCCGGGCCCGGTCGGCAACGCCCTGATCACCCCGGACGGCACGAGGATCACCACCATCACGATGCGGCTAAAGCCCTCGCAGGCCCGGGTCACAGAGTTCTCGGTGCGGACGGGCCAGCCCGTCAGCCCCCCGCCCGCCGGGACCGCCCCGGGCACGCTGACGCCGTGGAGCGTGCTGTGGACCGATTCCTCCGGCAGCACGCTGATCGTGAACGGCGTGCGGACCGGGCCTTCCGGCACCGTGACCGGCATCCTGCGGGACGGCCGGTTCACCCCCCTGCCCGGGACCCCGGTGACCACCAGCAACGTGGCCTGGTAGCTGCCCGCGCCGCACCGTGCGGCCCAGCCGGTTTGCCGGGGCCCGGCTGGGCCGCACGGGCGGTTACCTGCCCGGGAAACCAGGCGGGGTCAGCAGCCGTTCAGGCGGTCGGACAGGTAGGCCTCGATGCCGTTGATCCCGATCCGCTCCTGCTTCATCGAGTCGCGCTCCCGGACGGTCACGGCCTCGTCGGTGAGCGTGTCGAAGTCCACGGTCACGCAGAACGGGGTGCCGATCTCGTCCTGCCGCCGGTAGCGCCGGCCGATGGCGCTGGCGTCGTCGAACTCCGTGTTCCACCGCTTACGCAGCCGCGCGGCCAGGTCGCGGGCCTTCGGGGACAGGTCGGCGTTGCGGGACAGCGGCAGCACCGCCGCCTTGACCGGGGCGAGCCGCGGGTCCAGGCGGAGCACGGTGCGCTTCTCCAGCTTGCCCTTGGCGTCCGGCGCCTCGTCCTCCGCGTACGCGTCCATCAGGAACATGAGCATGGAGCGGTCGACCCCGGCCGCGGGCTCGATGACGTACGGCACGAACCGCTCCCCGGAGTCCTGGTCCAGGTAGGACAGGTCCTGGCCGGAGTGCTTGGCGTGGACGCTCAGGTCGTAGTCGGTCCGGTTGGCGATGCCCTCGAGCTCGCCCCATTCACTGCCGGGAAACTCGTAGCGGTACTCGATGTCCGTGGTCGCCTTGGAGTAGTGCGACCGCTTGTCCGCCGGGTGCTGGTACAGGCGCAGGTTCTCCCGGCGCACGCCGAGATCGGTGTACCAGTCGAGCCGGTTGGCAATCCAGTACTCGTGCCACTCCTCGTCGGTGCCGGGCTTGACGAAGAACTCCATCTCCATCTGCTCGAACTCGCGGGTCCGGAAGATGAAGTTGCCCGGGGTGATCTCGTTGCGGAACGACTTGCCGATCTGGCCGATGCCGAACGGGATCTTCTTCCGCGAGGTCTGCAGGACGTTGCGGAAGTTGATGAAGATGCCCTGCGCGGTCTCCGGCCGCAGGTAGGCCAGCCCCGACTCGTCCTCGGTGGGGCCGAGAAAGGTGCGCAGCAGCCCGTTGAACATGCGCGGTTCGGTGAACGCGCCGCGGGTCCCGCAGTGCGGGCACGCGATGTCTTTCAGGCCGTTCTCCGGCGGGTGGCCGTGCTTCTCCTCGTACGCCTCGATCAGGTGATCGGCGCGGAACCGCCGGTGGCACGACTGGCACTCGGTGAGCGGGTCCACGAACTCGGTGATGTGCCCGCTGGCCTCCCAGACCTCACGGGCCAGGATCACGGACGAGTCCAGCCCGACGACGTCCTCGCGGCCGGTGACCATCGCGCGCCACCACTGGCCCTTGATGTTGTTCTTCATCTCCACGCCCAGCGGGCCGTAGTCCCAGGAGGCGCGGAGCCCCCCGTAGATGTCACTGGAGGGGAAGACGAAGCCACGGCGCTTGCTGAGGCTGACAATCGCTTCGATGCGGTCGTTACGGCGGGCCATCAGGACTCCATCCGGCTGGCGGTCGGCGGGCGGGCGCGCCACAGCCCGTCGGCCGGGCGCATCGGCCCAGCTTATTACCGGTAAACCGCCCCGAAGACCCAGTCGGAATCGATGTCCAGGGTGAACCCGCCCACCGTGCGCTTGTGCGGGCCCATGTACTGCTTGATCCGGCGCGGTCCCGCCCACCAGCTCTGCAGCAGGTACGGCAGACCCCGCACGTTGCGCCGGTTGTCCCACAAGCCGAACCACATGGAGTCGGGCTTGGCGATCCGGCGCCCGTTCACGGTGCGGGCCGCCCCGAGGTTCTCGGCCCCGGACGAGGCGCTGGCGTACACCCCGGAGGAGTACCCGTTCGCGTGCAGCGTCCGGGTCCAGGCATCCAGGAAGGCCATCGTCGCGTTCCGGCATTGCCGGTGCCCCCGGTAGGCCTCCATGTCGTAGTAGACCGGCGTGCCGCGGCCCATCCCCAGGGCGGCGGCATGGTGGATCGCGTCGAGGGCCGCGGCCTGGCCCTGGGCCACGGCGCGGGCGGGCCGGATGCGGACCGAGAATCTCGAGCAGGACGCCTGCCGGCCGACATAGGTGGGGATCAGCGACCAGCCCTGGCCGGTCACCGCGCTGACCCAGTCCGCCGAGAGGTTCGGGGACGCGCAGCCTGCCTCGACGCCGCCGATGTAGACCGCCATGGCCGAGAACGTGCGGCGCCACGCCTGCATCGCGGCCACCGAGGGGGTCGTGCAGCTGTCGAAGCCGCGCAGGGCCTGGCGGGGACGGGGAGTGCGCGGGCGGGCCCGGTGAGGGCTCCGCCGGTGCGGGCGGGCGTGATGCTTGCGGGCCTGGTGCTTGGCGGCCTGGTGCTTGCGGGCCTGGTGCTTGTGGGCCTGGTGCTTGCTGACCCGGTGCTTGGCGGCCCGGTGCTTGGCGGCCCGGTGCTTACGGGGCTGGTGCGTGCCGCGGTGATGCCTGCTGGTCTTGTGCCTGCTGGTCTTGTGCTTACTCCCCGGGTGCTTGCCGGCCCGATGGTGGCGCCGGCCGTGGTGCGCGCCGCGATGCCGGTGCTGGGCGGGGTGCGTGCTGCGCAGCGTCGCCGCCTCGCGCGGGACCAGCGCGGCGGGCCCGGTCCCGGAGGCCAGAGCCGCCGCGGAGCCCGTCATCACCCGGGCGCGGCCCGGCTCCGCGCTAGCGTGCGGGCGCTGGTGGCCGGCCCGGCGCAGGCTGTCGATGATGGACAGCACCCCCCGGGAATCCCCGGTGTAGGTCCCGGTGACCGACACGCCGGTATCCGCGACCGAGGTCCGCAGCTCCTGGTTCTGAGCATCACGGGTCACCGAGCCGCTGACCTGCGGCACGGTCCCGATCGCGGGACCGAAGGTCACGGGGCCGCCCGGCGCCGTCCCCGTGCTGCCCGGCCCCGGGCTGGCCGCCTGGATGCTGATCGTGGTGGTGCGGCCGACCAGGTGCGCGGGGCACTGCTGGTTGGCTCCGGGCTGGCCCAGGTAGACCGCGTGCCGGTCGTAACGGACACACCGGCTGGGATCGCGGTCCAGCCGGTAGACCGGCCAGCTCGCCGGGACCCTGATCGTGTACCCGGCGAACCGGACCACCTTGACCCCGGGCCGGCTGGCCTGCGCCGTAAGCCGCGCCGCCGCGGTCCCCGGACCGGGCATACGCTGGGCCGGGGCAAAAGCCCACAGTCCCAGGTACGTAAGGGCCACGACCAACGCAAACGTGATTACCCGACGCATCTGCATCCCCCCGAATGCGATGTCGCCCCCAACCGCCGGGGACGGCGTCAGGCCTCGCGCCTTCCCGTTCCCTGCGCTTTAAGCGGGCATGCGCAGCGCCGGCCCGGGGGGAGGCGATAAGGGGGTAACTTTGCCAGGGAGATGTGAAATCTTGGTCCTAATTCCGGCCAGCCACCCGCGGGGGGATACTTAGTGACTGTGCGCCAGCAATCCCCGCAGATCCGCCAGTCCATCGAGCGGCTGAGCCTCCGGCCGGCCGCCTATCTCCGGCACCTGCCACGGTGGCTGCCGCCGGTGGTCATCGCCGCCCTGTTCGTGGGCGGCCTGGCGGTACACGGCTGGGGCGGGGCGGCCATGCTGCTGGTCGTCACGGTGTTCCTGGCCTGGCTGGCCCTGCTGTCCTGGCCCACGCTGCAGCCGGCGACCCGCCTGCTGCGAGTGGTCGCCCTCGCGGTCCTGCTCGCCCTGTCCATCTGGCGGGGACTGCGCTAGCAGGCTGCGCTCACGGGCTCGGGCTAGCCGGCGGGGGCTACGGCGTGCTGATCGGCAGCAGGTTGGGCTGGGCGCCGCCGTAACGCCGGTCCCGGCTCGCGTAGATCTCGCAGGCCTGCCACAGATGCCGCCGGTCGAAATCGGGGAAAAGCGTGTCCAGGAAGACGAGTTCGGCATAGGCCGACTGCCAGAGCAGGAAATTCGAGATGCGCTGCTCACCCGAGGACCGCACAAACAAATCGACATCGGGAATGTCCGGCTCATCCAGATAGCGGGCCAGGACCTTCTCGTCGATCCGGTCCGGGCGCAGCCGGCCCGCCGCCACTTCCCGGGCTATCGCGGCCGCCGCGTCGGCAATTTCGGCCCGGCCGCCATAATTCACGCAAAACTGGAGCGTCAGTACCGAGTTGCCGTCGGTCATGCGCTCCGCGTCCTCGAGTTCCTTGATGACGCTGCGCCACAGCCGGGGACGCCGGCCGGCCCAGCGGACCCGCACACCCACCTCGTTGAGCTGGTCGCGGCGGCGGCGGATCACGTCCCGGTTGAAGCCCATGAGGAAGCGGACCTCGTCCGGGGAACGCCGCCAGTTCTCGGTGGAGAAGGCATAGGCCGACAGGTAGGGAATGCCGAGCTCGATCGCGCCCATGATCACGTCGAAGAGGGCGGACTCCCCCATCTTGTGACCCTCGGTGCGGGGCAGCCCGCGCTCCTTGGCCCAGCGCCCGTTGCCGTCCATGACCAGGGCGACGTGCCGGGGCACCAGGTCGGCCGGGATGGCGGGGGGCCGGGCGCCGCCCGGATGCGGGTACGGCGGGCGGGCGGGAGTGCGGCTCACACGTGCTCCACGTGGCGGAGGGAGCGGATGGAATGCTCGAGGTGCCATTGCACGTAGGCGGCCACCAGGCCGCTGCACTCCACCTGATGCCGGGCCTGGCTGATGTCGGCCTGGGCCCAGTCGCCGCGCAGCAGCGACCGCATCAGCGCGATGGTCGCCACCGCGGGGCTCGCGGCGCCAGGCGGCCGGCACGACCGGCAGGTCAGCCCCCCGGCCGGGACGGCGAACGACCGGGAGCCGGTGGTGTTCACGGGGTCTGGCGTGCCGCACACCGCGCACTCGTCCAGGGCCGGCGCGTAACCCGCCACGGCCAGGGTCCGCAGCAGGTAGGCGTCGAGCACGAGCCGCGGGTCATGGACCCGCTCGCCGAGCGCCCGCAAGCCGCCGACCAGCAGCAGGAATTGGCGGATGATGGGCTCCTTCTCGACCGGGGTGAACCGCTCGGCGGTCTCCAGCATGGCCGTGCCGCTGGTGTAGCGCGGGTAGTCCACGGCCAGCGGCCCACCGTACGCCCGCACCGTCTCCGCCTGGGTGATCACGTCCAGCGAGCGGCCGGTGTACAGCAGGAGATCCACGTGGGTGAACGGCTCCAGCCGGGCACCGAACCGTGACTTGGTCCGGCGCACGCCCTTGCCGACCGCCCGCACGCGGCCGTTCCGCCTGGTCAGGATCGTGACGATCCGGTCTGCCTCACCCAGCTTCTGGGTGCGCAGCACAATCCCGTCATCCCGGTACAGGCTCACTGTGTCATTGTCGCGCACCGCGGGGCCTGCCATGACGCAGGCGCGCGCCGGGAGCCCGGGTTCCTGCTTTCCGGATTCCGGGTTCCCGGCGCGCGATGAACAGCTCCAGCCAGGCCGGGTCGCCCAGCAGGCCAGCCCAGCAGGCCAGCCCAGCAGGTCAGCCGCGGCGGGACCGGTTCACGGCCGAGAGCACGGCGCGCAGCGACGCGGTCACCGTGTTCGCGTCGATGCCCACGCCCCACCAGGGCCGGCCGCCTATCTCGCATTCCACGTAGGCAGCCGCCTGCGCGTCGCTGCCCGCGGACAGCGCGTGCTCGGCATAGTCGAGCACCCGCACCTCGATCCCGATCGTGCCCAGCGCGTCACAGAACGCCGAGATCGGGCCGTTTCCGGCCCCCTCGACCTTGTGCTCCGCACCGTCGACGCGGATGTCCACGGTGAGCGCGTCCTTGGCGTCCACGACGGAGGACGTGTGGTGCGCGAGGAGGGCCGCCGTGCCCGTGGCGAGGTACTCGTCGGAGAACGCCTGCCACATCCGGGCCGGGGACACCTCGCCGCCCTCGGCGTCGGTGTGCGCCTGGACCACCCGGGAGAACTCGATCTGCAGCCGGCGGGGCAGGTCCAGCTGGTGCTCGGCCTTCATGATGTAGGCGACGCCGCCCTTGCCGGACTGGGAGTTGACCCGGATCACGGCCTCGTAGGTGCGTCCCACGTCCTGCGGGTCGATGGCCAGGTACGGGACCGCCCAGGTGTAGTCGCGGACCGGGATCCCGGCGGCCGCGGCGTCGCGCTCCACTGCCTCCAGGCCCTTCTTGATGGCGTCCTGGTGTGAGCCGGAGAACGCCGTGTAGACCAGGTCGCCCGCGTACGGGTGCCGCGGGTCCACCGGCAGCTGGTTGCAGTACTCGGCCGTGCGCCGGATCTCGTCGATGTCCGAGAAATCGATCATCGGGTCGATGCCCTGGCTGAACAGGTTCATGCCCAGGGTGACCAGGCACACGTTCCCGGTCCGCTCGCCGTTGCCGAACAGGCAGCCCTCGATCCGGTCGGCGCCGGCCAGCACCGCCAGCTCGGCGTCCGCGACCGCGGTCCCCCGGTCGTTGTGGGTGTGCACGGACACGCAGACGTGCCCGCGGTGCGGCAGGTTCCGGCTCATCCACTCGATCTGGTCGGCGTACACGTTCGGGGTGGACCGCTCGACGGTGCAGGGCAGGTTGAGGATGATCTCCCGGCCGGGCCCCGGCTGCCACACGTCCATGACCGCCGCGCAGACCTCGGCGGCGTAGTCAAGCTCGGTGTCCATGAAGATCTCGGGTGAGTACTCGTAGCCGAAGTCGCAGCCGGCCAGGTACTGCCCGGCGTACTTCACCACCGACCGGGTGCCCTCGACGGCCAGGGCCTTGGTCTCCTCCTGGTCGTTCCCGAACACCACCCGGCGGAACACCGGTGCGGTCGCGTTGTACAGGTGCACCGTGGCGCGGGGGGCGCCGGCCAGCGACTGCACGGTCCGCTCGATCAGCTCGTCGCGGGCCTGGGTGAGGACGGAGATCTGCACGTCATCGGGAATCCGGCCCTCTTCGATGAGGCTGCGGACGAAATCGAAGTCGGTCTGGCTGGCCGACGGGAAGCCAACCTCGATCTCCTTGTAGCCCATCCGGACCAGCAGGTCGAACATGGTCCGCTTACGGGCCGGGCTCATGGGGTCGATCAGGGCCTGGTTACCGTCGCGGAGGTCGGTGGACAGCCACCGCGGGGCCTGGGTGATGCTCCGGTGCGGCCAGGTCCGGTCAGGCAGGTCGACCGGCCGGAACGGGGTATATCGCTGGCAGGGCATGCCACTGGGCTGCTGCCGGACCGGGGGATGCCCGCCGGATACCTGCCCAGGCCGGGACTGCCCAGACCGGGACTGCTCAGAGCGGGATTGCGCTGCGTGCTGGGAATGCATTGGGGATCTGCTCCCTTGCGGATCGAGGCGGCGGCCAGCCGACACGCCAAGACTCCGCGGCGAGGGAGCCGGCCTATCGGCCCCCGCCGCGGCAGATAAGCAGCAGCATTCCGTGCATCATGGCGTTTCGACAGTAGCAGACGACCCGGCCGGAACGCAGATCCCGGTCCGTCCACTGAGACGCCGGGCGGGACTGCGGTCCGGCGGCTCAGTCGTAAAAGCCCAGGCGGCGAAGCTGTTTCGGGTCCCGCTGCCAGTTCTTGGCCACCTTGATGCGCAGGTCCAGGTAGACCTGGCTGCCGAGCAGGGCCTCGATCTGCCGGCGCGCCTGCGTGCCCACCGCTTTCAGCCGGGCGCCCTTGGGCCCGATCACGATGGCCTTCTGGCTCGGCCGCTCCACGTACATGACCGCGTACACGTCGATCAGGCCGTCCCGGCCCGCGCGGGGCGCCATCTCGTCCACCACCACGGCGATGGAGTGCGGCAGCTCGTCCCGCACCCCTTCCAGGGCTGCCTCCCGGATGAGCTCCGCGACCAGCAGCTGCTCGGGCTCATCGGTCAGCTCGCCGTCCGGGTACAGCGGCCGGCCCGGCGGGAGATGGGACACCAGCACGTCGGCCAGCACGTCCAGCTGGAAGCCGGCCTGCGCGGACACCGGCACGATGTCGGCCCAGTCACCGAGCTCCGCCACGGCCGCCAGCTGCGCCGCGATCTGGTCCGGGGAAGCCTGGTCGGTCTTGGTGACGATCGCCACCACCGGGGTCCGGGTGGCGAGCCCGGCGAGCTCGGCAGCCAGGTACTTGTCCCCGGGGCCGATCTGGTCCGTGGCGGGAATGCAGAACCCGATCACGTCCACCTCGGTCAGCGTCGACCGGACCAGGCTGTCCAGCCGCTCCCCGAGCAGGGTCCGCGGCCGGTGCAGGCCGGGCGTGTCCACGATGATCAGCTGCGCGTCGGGGCGGTGCACGATTCCGCGGATCACCCGCCTGGTGGTCTGCGGCCGGCTGCTGGTGATGGCCACCTTGGTGCCCACCAGGGCGTTCATCAGGGTCGACTTGCCGACATTCGGCCGGCCGGCGAAACAGGCGAAGCCCGACCGGAACTCAGGCTGGCCTGCCCCGGCGCCAGCGCCGGACGCAGCGGCACGCGTAGCTCCCACCCTGTGATTGTCCCCCCGCCGGGGAGCAGCCGGCGTCAGGGCTGGCCAGTCACGGCTGCACGGTGGCGCGGAGCATCCCGTTGGAGCCCGCCTGGAACACCATGGCGGAAGGCCCGGCCTCGCGCACCACCGCGAGGTCGGCCGGGTCGACCTCCTCGGCGTCACTGACCAGCGCCGCCGCCTCCAGGCTGGACGCCCCGCTGGACACGGCCATGGCCACGGCCAGGCGCAGCGCGGACAGTTTCAGCGACGGCAGCGAGACAGCGGCGGCCGCGTAGGTTCGGCCGGTCTCGTCCCGCACCGCCGCACCCTCGGCCGCGGCCACCCGGGCCCGCGCCGACCGGGCCAGTGTGATGATCTTCAGGTCTTCCGGGCCTGGCTCCACCGCGCTCACCTGCCCGAGTGTAGTGGCGCGACCGCCCGTCACATCAGTCCCCGCCGGTCTCGTAGGTCCCAGCCCGCCCATTCAGCCCCGGCCGCCCGCCGGTTCCGCCTCGTCCCCGGGCGCGGCGGCCGCCTGCTGGGCCGTCACCCCGGCCCGTTCCACGGTGACCGTGCCGATCCGGTTGCGCCGCCCGGCCAGGCTCTCGGCGGTCAGCTTCAGGCCCGCCACCGTGGCCACGGACCCGGCGATGGGCACCCGGCCCAGCGCGTGGGCCAGCAGGCCGCCGACGGTCTCGACGTCTTCGGCCTCGATCGTGGTGCCGAACAGCTCCTCCAGGTCGGTCACCGGCAGCCGGGCGGTGACCCGGGCCCGGTCCGGGGACAGCCACTCCACGGCCGGCTGCTCGTGGTCGTACTCGTCGGTGATCTCGCCGACGATCTCCTCCAGGATGTCCTCGATGGTGACCAGCCCGGCGGTCCCGCCGTACTCGTCGATCACGATGGCCAGGTGGATGCGGAGCTGCTGCATCTCCCGGAGCAGCTCGTCCACCGGCTTGCTCTCCGGCACGAACGTGGCCGGGCGCATCACCGAGGTCACGGTGTCCACGGATTCCTGCTCGGGATGTTCCTGGCTGATGGTCACCAGGTCCTTCAGGTAGGCGATGCCGATGACGTCATCCTGGTTCTCGCCGACCACCGGGATCCGGGAGAAGCCGCTGCGCAGGGCGAGCGAGAGCGCCTGGCGCAGGGTCTTGTCCCGCTCCACGAAGACCATGTCGGTGCGCGGGACCATCACCTCCCGGACGATCGTGTCCCCCAGCTCGAATACGGAGTGGATCATGGCCCGCGCCCCGGGCTCGATGACCTGGCGCTGCTCGAGCAGGTCGACCAGGCCGCGCAGCTCTTCCTCAGTGCCGAACGCGTCCCGGGACCCCCGGCCCGGGGTGAGCAACCGGCCCAGGGCCAGCAGCAGCCGCGGGATGGGCCCGAGGATCCGGGTCACCGGGTACAGCACGTCGGCCGCGGCCAGCGCCACCGAGCGCTCATGCTGCCGGCCGAGGATCCTGGGCCCGATGCCGGTCAGCACGTACAGCACGGCGGCCATGATGACCCAGACCAGCAGGAACGCGTGCCAGCCGGTGCCGAGCCAGTGCAGCAGCGCGGCGGCGGCCAGCACGATGGCCGCCGTCTCACCGCAGACCCGGGCCAGCAGCAGCACGGCCAGGTACCGGGCGGGCTCGGCCAGCACCGCCTGGAGCCGGGTGGCGGCACGGTTGCGGTTGCCCTTGCGGCTGCGGGCCAGTTCCCCCGCGCCGGACCGGGACACGCGCATGAGCGCCACCTCGGCGCTCGCGCACAGCCCGGCCCCCAGCGCCAGCACCGCGGCGGCGGCGATCAGCCACGCCATGGTGGCCTCACCCCGTCCCTTCCTGCCCTTCCGGGTCACCGCCCAGATCGGGTGGCTGATCCCGGGCCGAGCGCCAGGTGGCGAGGAGCTCATCCTGGAGGCCGAACATGGCGGTGCGCTCATCCGCCTCGGCATGGTCGTAACCCAGCAGGTGCAGGATGCCGTGCGTGCAGAGCAGCTCGAGCTCGTCGCTCAGCGGGTGCTGGGCCTGGCCGGCCTGGTCGGCGGCGACGGCGGGGCAGAGCACGACGTCACCGAGCAGCCCCGGCGGCGAGGTCGCTTCCCCGCCGGCCCCCTGGTCCCCGCGGGCGGTGCCCGGGGGCGGCGGCCTCAGTTCATCCATCGGGAAGGCCAGCACGTCGGTCGGGCCCGGCTCGCCCATCCAGCGCTCGTGCAGGTCGGACATGGTGCCGCGGTCCACCAGCAGGACCGAGAGCTCGGCCAGCGGGTGCATCCGCATGCCGTCCAGGACGTGCCGGGCGAGGGCCGCGAGGTCAGCCTCGTCCACGTCCACCCCGGACTCGTTGGCTATCTCGATGCTCACCGCACGATCCAGCTCACTGCGCGCGCTTGCGCCGCTGCGGCGGGGACGTCCCGCGCACCCGGGCGTCGTAGCGGTCGTAGGCGTCCACGATGTCCCCCACCAGCCGGTGACGCACCACGTCGTGGCTGGTCAGCCTGGAGAAATGGACGTCGTCCAGGCCTTCGAGGATGTCCTGGACGATCCGCAGCCCGCTGGTCTGGCCGGTCGGCAGGTCCACCTGGGTGACGTCGCCGGTGACGACGATCTTCGAGCCGAACCCGAACCGGGTGAGGAACATCTTCATCTGTTCCGCCGAGGTGTTCTGCGCCTCGTCCAGGATGATGAACGAGTCGTTCAGGGTCCGGCCGCGCATGTAAGCCAGCGGCGCCACCTCGATCGTGCCCGCCGCGATGAGCCGCGGGATCGAGTCCGGGTCGAGCATGTCGTGCAGCGCGTCGTACAGCGGCCGCAGGTAGGGGTCGATCTTCTCGTACAGGGTGCCGGGCAGGAAGCCCAGCCGCTCCCCGGCCTCCACGGCCGGCCGGGTCAGGATGATCCGGCTGACCTCCTTGGCCTGGAGCGCCTTCACCGCCTTGGCCATGGCCAGGTAGGTCTTCCCGGTACCCGCCGGGCCGATGCAGAACACGATCGTGTGCGCGTCGATCGCGTCCACGTAGCGCTTCTGGTTCAGCGTTTTCGGGCGGATTGTCCGTCCGCGCGCCGACAGGATGTCCAGGGTCAGCACGTCGGCCGGGCGGACCCCGGATTTCCGGCGGAGCATGGTCACGACCCGCTCCACCGAGTCCGTGGTGAGTTCGGCGCCCCCCGCCAGCAACCTGGTGAGTTCCTCGAAGAGGCCAGCGACCCGCTCGCTCTCCTCGGCGGCCCCGGTTACGGTGATCTCATTCCCGCGGACGTGAATATCGGCATCGAATGCCTTCTCGATCACGTGCAGCAGTTCGTCGCGAGATCCCAGCAAGCTGACCATTGAGTGGTCATCCGGGATGACGATCTTGACCTGCGCGCCGGTGCTGCCGGTCGGCTTACGGTCCGCAGGATCTCCGGATCTGTCTGTCA
This sequence comes from Actinomycetes bacterium, assembly GCA_025964635.1. Classification (GTDB taxonomy): domain Bacteria; phylum Actinomycetota; class Actinomycetes; order Streptosporangiales; family Streptosporangiaceae; genus RYN-230. The sequence goes on from JAOPYP010000668.1 coordinate 12,887, forward strand.
ATTCCCTCTCTCCGCCTGAGCGCAGGCGCGGCCTGCGCCCGTACCGTCATGCTATCCGCGCGGGCGTCAGCCCGGGGCAGCCGAGCGTCAGCCGGGGGGCCAGCCCAGCCCGCGGCCGCCCAGGACGTGCGCGTGCACGTGCGGCACGGCCTGGCCGGCATCAGCCCCCGTATTGAACACAACCCGGTACCCAGTGCCGGAGATTCCCTCGGCCCTGGCCACCTCAGCCGCCTGGCTGACCAGTTCGGTCAGCAGGCTGCCGTCGGCGGCCGCCAGGGCGGCCAGGTCCGGATGGTGATCCTTCGGGATCACCAGGACGTGAGTGGGGGCCTGGGGACTGATGTCGCGGAACGAAAGGGTCCGCGGTGACTCGAGCACCCGTGATGCCGGGACACCGCCGGACACGATCCTGCAGAATAGGCACTCCGGCACAGAGGGATCTTAGCTTGTCCCTCTCCGGTAACACCCACGACATATATGGTTGCCATGGTGTTAGCTCACTGCGCCCGCCCGCACTCTCCAGGTGCAGGGCACCGATTTGCGCCTCTCCCCGGGCTCCCGCCGGGGCCGCGCCGGAACGCCCGCTGCGCGCACAGGCCGGCACTCCACAGTCGACGTCCCGGTGGGGGGAATGCTTCCGTGAGGCCGAAGGGGTCGGGCGGGTCGCGTGCATGTATTCGACATGCCAGGTGAACCTGATGGCATGGTGACGCGTCCCATTGACGTGACCGAGGCCCTGATAGCTGACCCGGCGATGACCCGCGCCGCCGTCGAGTGGGATGCGGACCGGGCGGTCACAGCCATCTACAGCGAGCACTACCGCTCGCTGGTGCGGCTCGCGGCCTTCCTCGTCCGGGACAACGCGACCGCGGAAGAAGTGGTCCAGGACTCGTTCGTGGCCATGCACGGGGCATGGCGCCGGCTACGGGATACGGATAAGGCGCTTTCCTATCTCCGCCAGTCCGTCGTGAACCGGTCGCGATCGGTCCTGCGGCACCGGATGGTCGTGGACAAGAACACGCCGAAGCCCCCGCCAGACATGCCGAGTGCCGAGCATGGCGCGATCATCCAGCTGGAGCGCTCGGCGGTAGTGTCCGCGCTGCGGGCGCTCCCGGATCGGCAGCGGGAGGCACTGGTGCTCCGCTACTACGGGGACCTCTCCGAGGCGCAGATCGCCTCGATGATGGGGATCAGCAGGGGAGCAGTCAAGAGTCACACGGCCCGGGCCATGGCAGCCCTGCGGGCCGGGCTGGAGCGGGACTCATGAGGGCCTTCGGGGACGCGGGAAGCCCCGGGCGGCAGGCATGATGACGCAGGATCGGGACTACGAGGACATCCTCCGCCGCGCACTGACGGAGGCGGCGGAGTCCATCGAACCCGCCGGCGACGGACTGCAGCGTATCCGTCACCGGCTGGATTCGCGCCGGTCTCCACGGTCCGTGGTCTCCCGGTGCGCCGGATGGCTGGACGTGCACGGGACCCGTTTTCTCGTCCGGCTCGAACCGGCCATCGAGGCCGCCCGGGCCGCGCTGAGGCGGACCAGGCCGCTGTCGGGGCTCCTGCTCGCCCTGGGCCGCTTCCTTGCCGACGCGTTCAGCCCGCGTGGACGCCGCCGCGCCGGCGGGCACCGGGGAGCAGCCAGCCCGCCGGGCCGGCTGGGACCCGCGGGGGCCTGGCTCAAGCCGGTCTTCGCCGTCGCGGCCGCGGTGGCCATCGTGGCCGTCGGGGTGGTCGTCCTCAACCACGAGACGTCCATGCTGATCAGCCCGACGAACAACAACGTCGGCACGGCTGGCCCGGCCAGCAGCCTGGGGAGCGGCGGGAGGACGGCGAACTCCAAGCGGTGGAAGCTGCCGCTCGGCGTCAAGGCCACTCAGCAGATCACCGGCCCGGGACGGCAGCAGGGCGTGACGACCAAGCTGCCCGCGGTGGCCTGCACCCCGACCCCGACGCCCTCGGTCAGCACGTCGGCACCAGCCGGGACCCCCACCCCGACGCCGACGCCGACGGTGACCGGGAGCGCGACCGGCACGCCGACACCCCAGCCGACCGAGAGCGGCCTGCCGACGCCCACCCCGACGGCCAGCGCCGCCACCGGCGGGCCGGCCACCGCCACCGCGGCGGCCCTGGTCGTCCCGTACCATGCGGGGGCACCCGTGGTGGTCGAGTGCGCCGCCCCGAAGCCCTCGCGGACCCCCTGACCACGCCCGGCGGCCGCCTGACCCGCTGAGGCCTCCGGCGCTCCTGGCTCAGGCCCAGCGGCCGGCCCTGCTGAGCAGGATCGCGGCCGCCGCCATCCCCGCGGATGAGGTCCGGAGCACGGTCGGCCCCAGCCGCGCCGCGGTGGCGCCCGCCCGGGTGAGCGCGGCGGACTCGGCGGGGGTGATGCCACCCTCTGGCCCGACGACCACCAGCATTTCCCCGGAGCCGGGCAGCGGCATCTCGCTGAGCCGCTCCGCGGCCTGCGGGTCCAGGATGAAGGCCCGGGCAGCCCGGCTGACCCGCGCGGCCACCTCGCCGAGGTCCGCGGGGGCCGTCACCTCGGCCAGCCGGCTCCGCCGGGCCTGCTTGGCCGCTTCCCGCGCGGTAGAACGCCACCGGGCAACGGCACGCTCGCCGCGCTCGCCGGCCCACCGGGCCACGCAGCGCTCCGCCGCCCAGGGGACGATCACGTCCACCCCGGCTTCGGTCATCAGCTCGACGGCCAGCTGGCCCCGCTCCCCCTTCGGGATCGCCTGGACCACGGCCAGGGCCGGATCCGGGGCGGGCAGGACGATCCGCTGCCGAACCGCCAGCTCGAGCTGGCCGCGCTGGGCCCGCGTGACCACGCACTCAGCCAGCTGGCCCTGGCCGTCGGTCAGGTCCACCCGCTCACCCGCGGCCAGCCTGCGCACGTCGGCGGCGTGCCGGCCCTCCGGCCCGGCCAGCACGATCAGGTCACGGGCCAGGTCCTCCGGGTCGGCGAAGAAGACCGGCGGCTGGGAGCCGGGCGCGGCCCGCCGGTCACCGGCCGTTGAACGCGTCACGCAACCGGGAGAAGAATCCCTGCTGCCCGGGGGCGAAGCGGCCGGGCGGGGTCTCCTCGCCGCGCAGCGCGGCCAGCTGCTTGAGCAGGGTCTCCTGGGCCTCGTCCAGCTTGCTCGGGGTCTCGACCGAGATGTGGATGATCAGGTCCCCCCGGCCGGAGTCGTTCAGGTGCTGGACGCCGAGCGCGTACATGGGAGCGACCTGGCCCGACTGGGTGCCGGGGCGGATATCCAGTTCCCGGGGCCCGTCCAGCGTCTCGACCGAGAGGGTGGCGCCCAGCGCCGCGGCCACCATGGGGATGGTCACGGTGCAGTGCAGATCGTCACCCTGCCGCTCGAAAATGGGGTGCGGGCGCTGCAGGATCTCCAGGAAGAGATCCCCGGGCGGGCCGCCGCCGGACCCGATCTCGCCCTCGCCCGCCAGCTGGATGTGGGTGCCGTCTTCGACCCCGGCCGGGATGCGCACCTTCATCGTGCGCCGGGTCCTGACCCGGCCGTCGCCGTCACATTCGGGACAGGGCCGGCGGATGACGGTGCCGAATCCGCCGCAGTGCGGGCACGGCCGGGAGGTCATGACCTGGCCCAGGAACGAGCGCGTGACCTGGCTGACCTCGCCGCGGCCGCCGCAGACCTCACAGGTCTCCGGGTGGGTGCCCGGCGCCGTGCCCTCGCCCGAGCAGGTCGGGCAGACCACGGCCGTGTCCACGACCAGTTCCCGGGTGGTCCCGAAGGCGCACTCCGACAGGTCCATCTCGACCCTGATGGTCGCGTTGCGTCCGCGCCGGGCCCGGCTGCGCGGGCCCCGGGCCGCGGCCCCGGCGCCGAAGAACGCGTCCATGATGTCGCTGAACGGGAAGCCCGGCCCGAAGCCGCCCGCCCCGGCGCCCCCGTTGGGCGCGAACGGGTCCGCGCCCTGGTCGTACATCTGCCGCTTCCCCGGGTCGGAGAGCACCTCGTACGCCTGGGTGATCTCCTTGAACCGTTCCTGCGTCTGCGGGTCCGGGTTCACGTCCGGGTGCAGCTCGCGGGCGAGCCGCCGGTAAGCCTTCTTGATCTCATCCGGCGGCGCGTCCCGGCGGACGCCGAGCGCGCCGTAGTAGTCATTAGCCACTAGGACCCCGCCAGGATCTGGCCCACATATCGTGCCACCGCGCGTACTGCTCCCATCGCTGTTGGGTAATCCATCCGTGTCGGGCCGAGCACGCCGAGCCTGGCCAGCACCTGATCCCCGGTTCCGTACCCGGTTGCCACCAGGGACGTGCCCCGCAGGCCCTCGACCGTGTTTTCCGCGCCGATCCGGACGGTCAGCGAGGGGTGATCGCCGGACTCGCCCAGCAACCGCATGAGCACGACCTGCTCCTCGAGGGACTCGAGGACCTCCCGCAGTCCCCTGGAGAAGTCGGCCGTGGTCAGGTTGGCTGCGCCCCCGACGACGACCCGCTCGTCGGTCCGCTCCACCAGGGTCTCCAGGATGACCGAGAAGACCGCCGCCGCGTTCGGCCGGTCCATCGGGTCGACCAGCTCCGGCAGGTCCGCGACCACCGACGCGACCTCGGTCAGGTGCCGCCCGTCCAGGCACGCGTTCAGCACCGCCCGCAGGTGCATGATGGAGTCTTCTTCGGCCGCATCCGGCAGCTCCACCGAGCGCTGCTCGACCCGCCCGGTGTCGGTGATGATCACCAGCATGATCCGTTTGGCGGCCAGCGGGACCAGCTCCACATGCCGGACCGAGGAGCGGGTGAGCGACGGGTACTGCACTACCGCCACCTGGCGGGTCAGCTGCGCGAGCAGCCGGACCGTCCGCATCACCACGTCGTCGAGGTCGTACGCGCCGGCCAGGAACGTCTCGATCGCCCGCCGCTCGGCCGAGGAGAGCGGCTTGACCCCGGACAGCCGGTCCACGAACAGCCGGTAGCCCTTGTCCGTCGGGATCCGCCCCGCGCTGGTGTGGGGCTGCACGATGAAGCCCTGCTCCTCGAGCACCGCCATGTCGTTGCGGATGGTCGCCGGGGAGACGTCGAGGTTGTGCCGGTCGACCAGCGACTTCGAGCCCACCGGTTCAGTAGTGGACACGTAATCTTCCACGATCGCCCGCAGCACGGCGAGCTTGCGCTCATCGAGCATGTCCCCACCTCCCCTGGCACTCCACAGTCCTGAGTGCCAAGTTTAAGGCGGTCCGGGCGCCGTGACACCCAAGCGCTCTATTAATCCGGGGGGACGACCCCCCTGGACCCCCCCCGGCATTCGCCGGCATTCGCCGCCTCGGAGGGAACCCGCCTGCGGCGGGCCCCGCCCCGCCAGCGAATAACCGTGCGCACGCCACCGAAAACCCGCCCACCCCCGACTCCCAGGGAACCCGCCTGCGGCGTGCCGCCACCAGGGCGCCGCACTTGTCCGCTAGCGTCCGGTGTGGTGGACCCCTATGACGGTACGGACGTCCTCGCACCGGGCTGGCAGCGCCGCGCGCGGCTGGAGCCACCCCAGGTGGAGGCGGCCCGCGGGCTGGTGGTGGAGGAGGCGGGCGGCGGCTTCTGCGGCGCCGTGGTCGCCTGCGAGAAGACCGCGGTCACACTGGAGGACCGGTTCGGGCGGCAGCGGGTGTTCCCGCTGGCCCCCGGCGCGTTCCTGCTGGAGGGCAGGCCGGTGACGCTGACCCGGCCAGCACCGTCCGGGCCCGCCCGCAGCCCGGTCCGCAGCCGGTCGGGCTCGGTCACCCAGCCCGCCGGGCCCCCCGGCCAGGCCAGCCGCGCCCGGGTCGCGAAGGCCAGCCGGATCTACGTCGAAGGCCGCCACGACGCCGAGCTCGTCGAGCAGATCTGGGGCGACGACCTGCGTGACGTGGGCGTCGTGGTCGAGTACCTGGAAGGGGTGGATCATCTTCCGGCCGTGCTGCAGGCGTTCGCGCCCGGCCCGCAGCGGCGGCTGGGGGTCCTGGTCGACCACCTGGTCCCCGGGTCCAAGGAGCAGCGCATCGCGGCCGCGGTGACGTCGCCGCACGTCCTGGTGGTGGGCCATCCCTACGTGGACGTCTGGCAGGCGGTCACGCCCGCGGCACTGGGCATTCCCGCCTGGCCGGTGGTGCCGCGCGGCACGCCGTGGAAAGAGGGCGTGCTGAGCGCGCTGGGCTGGGGCACGGATACGGCGGCCGGGTGGAAACGGATCCTGGCCGCGGCCCGGAGCTACGCCGACCTGGAATCGGAGCTGCTCGGCCGGGTCGAGGAACTGATCGATTTCGTCACCGCGCCGGGTACTGGCTAACGTGAGGCAGGAACGCACCCCCGCGAGGAGCCCATGACGAGCCGCCCCCAGTATCCGATGGATTCCGGCGTTAGCGTGTTCGGCTCGCAGGACGGCGGCCCGGTCCTCGAGCAGGTGGGCGAGGGCGCTGCAGCCGCCGGCGCTGAGGCCCGCCCGCCGGCGCCGCCGCCCGCGGACCGCGGTGAGGTGCGCTGGGCCATGCTTGCCTACCTGGCCGTGCCGTTCACCCTGTTCCTGGTGCCGCTGGCCATCTACCTGACCAGCCGAGGGCACCGCAGGTTCGCCCGGGCGCACGCGGCGGTGGCGCTGAGCCTGTCCCTGGCCACCGTCCTGTACACGGTCAGCATCGTGATCGTCGGCGGCGTGCTGGCCCTCGACTCCGCCGCGGTGGGCACGCTGGCCGCCGTGCCGCTGCTGGTGCTGCTGTGGGCCGGCGTGCTGGTCGTGGTGATCCGCGCGGCCGCGGCGGCCAGCCGCGGTGAGCAGTACCAGCTGCCCCGGTGGCTGCGGATGACTTCGGGCCCGCCCAGGTGACTCCGGGGCCGCGAGGGCGTCAGTCCGTGAGGCCGCGGATGACCGCGTCGGCGAGCAGCCGCCCGCGGGTGGTCAGCACGACCCGGCCCGCAGCGTAAGCGCCCCCCTCGGCCAGCCCGTCCGCCACCGCGGTGGCCGCGGCCGCCCGCCCGGCCGGAGCGAGCACCTCGACCGGGCAGCCGGAGTCCAGCCGGGTCAGCAGCATGATCTCCTCCAGCTTGCGCTCCGGCCCGGTGAGCACCTCCCGGGCCAGCCCCGGGCTGGCGCCCGCGGTGAGCCGCGCGGCATAGGCGGCCGGGTGCTTCACGTTCCACCAGCGGACCCCGCCCACGTGGCTGTGCGCACCCGGTCCCACGCCCCACCAGTGGCCGCCGGTCCAGTACAGGAGGTTGTGCGAGCAGCGGGCCTCCGGCCCGGCGGCCCAGTTGGACACCTCGTACCAGCCCAGCCCCTTACCCGAGAGGAGCTCGTCGGCGGCCAGGTAACGGTCGGCCATGGCCTCGTCGTCCGGGACGCCCACTTCGCCCCGCCGGACCCGGGCCGCGAGCCGGGTCCCCTCCTCGACGATCAGCGCGTAGGCGGAGATGTGGTCCGGGCCCGCGGCCAGGGCCGCTTCCAGCGACTCACGCCAGTCCGCGTCGGTCTCCCCCGGGGTGCCGTAGATGAGATCCAGGCTGACGTGCTCGAAGCCCGCCTCCCGGGCCCACGCGGCGCAGCGGGCCGGGCGGCCGGGCTCGTGCACCCGGTCCAGCACGGCCAGCACGTGCGGCGCCGCGCTCTGCATGCCCAGGGAGATCCGGGTGAACCCGGCCTCGCGGAGCGCGGCCAGGGATGCCTCGTCCACGCTCTCGGGGTTGGCCTCGACCGTCACCTCAGCGCCCGGCGCCAGGCCGAATTCCCCCTCGATGACCCGCAGGATCTCGCCGAGCTGCCCGGCCGGGAGGAGAGTCGGGGTGCCGCCCCCGAAGAACACCGTGGCCACCGGCCCGGCCGCCGCGCCCAGCACCCGCCGGGCCAGCCGGACCTCCGCGGCGGCCAGCGCGGGGTAGGTGTCCCGGGACACCCCGGGCCCGAGCTCGGCGGCAGTATAGGTGTTGAAGTCGCAGTAGCCGCAGCGGCGCTGGCAGAACGGCACGTGCACGTAGAAGCCGAACGGGCGGCGGCCCAGTCCGGCGGTGGCGCTGGCCGGCAGCACACCGTCGGCGGGGACGGGCATGCCCGGCGGGAGCACTCCGGGCACGGTCAGCCCGCTGCCGGTTCGTGCCGCACTGCTTCTTGCGGCACTGGTGCTTGCGGCACTGGTCCATGTGGCACTGGTCCTTGCGGCAGTGGCCGCCCCAGTACCGAGACCGCTACGTCCTCCCACTTGGGGTCGAGTCCCGGCGCGCGCAGCAGCCGCCGCATCAGGTCCGCGTCCCCGTAGTAGGCGCGCATCGCCCCGGCCACGGTCACGCCGTCCGGCGGCCGGGAGAGCACCTCGACGGGATCACCTGGCCCGGCGGTCCCTTTCTCCAGGACCCGCAGGTAAGCCCCGGGGCGGCCCGCGGCGGCGAACCGTTTCACCCAGTGCCGCTCACCCATCCAGCCCGCGAAGGTCGCGCACGGCACGCGCACCGAGGCGATCTGGACCACTGCGGTGCCCAGCCGCCACGTCTCGCCCATCAGCGCCCCGGACACGTCCAGCCCGGCCGTGGTGATGTTCTCGCCGAACACCCCGTTGCCCAGCTCCCGGCCGAGCTGCTCGGTCCACCAGTCCAGGTCCTCCCGCGCGTACGCGTACACGGCCTGGTA
>JAOPYP010000696.1 GCA_025964635.1 Actinomycetes bacterium
AGGTCGGCGACAGCGACGACGAGCTCCGCGGGGCGTTGGCGGCCCTGGAGGCGAACGGGGTCAATGTGGTCGGGGCCAGCGATCACACGATCACCCACAGCCTGTACATCACCGACCCGGACGGCAACGAGATCGAGCTGTACGTGGACGTGCACGGGGTGGACTGGCGTAACGACCCGTCCCTGGTCGCCGCCCCCATCAAGCCCCTCAGGCTCTGACCTGCGACCCACGGGGGCGGCCGGGCCGGCGTGCCGCATGGAACGTCCCCGCGCCGCGGGTGAGCGGGGGCCGGATCCGGCCGGGCACCTTGCTGGACCGGGCTCGCGGACGTGTGAACCCCGGCTGGAAGTCCTGTAGGCTGCTGCGTGGCAACGGGACGTGGCGCAGTTTGGCAGCGCACTTGACTGGGGGTCAAGGGGTCGCCGGTTCAAATCCGGCCGTCCCGACCATTGCATAGCAGGTCAGAGGCCACTTCGCTGAGTCGGCGAGGTGGCCTCAAGATCTTTTGACCGCACGTTGACCGCAGGTTTTGGGGGCATTCTGCGGCACGCTATGTTCACTAAAAGTGGCGAACGTCCCATCCTGGCAGAGTGGCAGTGAACAGAGGCCTTCGCGGGAGCGCCTTCGCGGCCGCCAGTCCTCACAACACCTCGTTCACGCGCTCTCGGACTCCAGCCGTGCGACAAACTCAGTAATCCGCACCGGGGGGAATCCTGCGCAGCTTACCGATCTTGATGCCGTGGAGCTGGCTCGTGCGTAATAGGTAGTAGACGTTGTCACGCCCGACGTGCAGAAGTTCAGCGGTCTCCTCAACCGTCAAGAGCTCAGAGCTGCGAGGCGTGTCAGAATGACCCCAAGGCCACTTCTCAGGATCCCAAGCCCTCGGACAGGATCCCGAAGCCGAGCATCTGGGAAGACGCCGCGGCGAGTCGCCGCATACTCGGAGCTACTGACGCCGGGCGAATCCGAGCTGACGACGTTCGAGAACGTGGAGGGGGACGACCATCTCGTCCTTGGGCGCGATATACCGTCTCACTCTCTTTGCGAACATCACATGCTGCCGTCTCTCAGGGTCGCGCACGTGGGCTACCTTCCCTCGGAGCGCATCGTGGCCCTCCCGAAGCTCGCCAGGGTTGTGGAGGGCTTCGCCCGGGGCCCTGCAGGTCCAGGAATGCCTGAGTAAGCAGCTCGCAGACTGCCTGGGCAGCCATCTGCAGCCCCAAGGGCGTCGGAGTGGTTCTGGAGGCGGAGCACCTGTGCATGTCAGTGCGCGGGGTGCGCGCGACCGGGTCGCCGGACATTGACGTCGTAACTCACCGGGCACCTGCGCGAGAACGCTGCGGCCACACAGGAGTTCTACGCCCTGACAAGGGCGCCCCGGTAAATAGCCGCGAGCCAAAGGGCCAGAGCCAGGGAGGACGCGTGCACCCGGCGAGTGCGTGCCGCCGGGCGCCGGTGCAGCATATCGTGAGGTCGGCAAGCCGCACAGGTCCCGCCCGCCCGGCAAGGCGGAGTCATCGTGGAGGTGAGTAGGCATAGTGCCATCGAAGGGACCCGGCGAAACGCCCGGAAAGTCTCCGCGCGGCGCCTGCGAGGACGCGGGAGCCGCTGCATGCGAGCTTGAACAAGCGCTAGCCAAGTTGAATCAGCAAACTCCCCTCTGGCAGTCCTTTCTCGCCGCGCACCGGCTGATCGTGGAGCAGCTTGCCGTTGAGATGGAGCGCGAGCACCAGCTGCCGCTGGAGTGGTTCGACGTCCTGGTGCACCTTGCTGACCTTCCCGGCATGCGGTCACGGCAGAAGGACCTGCGAGATCGCATGCTGCTCAGCGAGAGCGGCGTCAGCCGGCTGCTCGTCCGGATGGAGAAGGCCGGCGTTATCACGCGCACGACGGCTGACGACGACCGGCGTGGCATGGAGATCGCCGTCACCGACGCCGGTCGAGTCGCGCTGCTGGCCGCGATCGAGTCACACCTCGACCTCGTGGCGTCCCTGTTCACCGACCGCCTGACGACGACAGACCGCACCGCGCTGAACCGCGTCCTCGCAAAGCTCCTCGACACGTCCAAGCCTGACTCCGACGCGTCCCAGGGGGTAAGCCGGCAGGCGGGCGCCCGGGCCGGGGCGGCGTCCGGCCCGCCCTTCCGGCGCCTCCGGGCGGAAGCCAGCCGGGCCATCACCGAGTGATGCGGCGCAAGTCCTCACGCTCGTTTCGCCGCTCATGTCGGCATTTTATGGCTGGGTGCCGACATTCGAGCGTCAACGCCTTGCGGATCCGGACGAGCACCCATAGCGAGAGTTCTGTAAAACCGTCGGCTCAGCCTACGTTGGTTCGAACCCAACACCTGCCGCCACCTGCCAGTCAGGTCCGCTGCTGCCTGCCCGCGAGGATCCACGTTTCCGGTCATGGGCAATCGGACGACGGCTCCTATCCAATCTGAAGCACGATCTTGCCGCGTGTGTGCCTGCCCGCGACGCGCTCCAGCGCCTCGCGGACCTGCTCGAACGGCAGCACCGCCTCGACCTGGGGGCGCAGCCTGCCCGCCTCGACCAGCCGGCCGATCGCCTCTAGCGTCTGCCGGGTGACGTCGGCGTCCAACGACTCGCCGACGACGCCCGGCCCCAGCTGGGCGGCAGCACCGGCCAGGAAGATCGCCCGGCCGCCCTCACGCACCGCCCGGACGGCTTGGTCGCGAGTCTGGCCGCCGGCGGCGTCGAAGAGCACGTCGACGCCTCCGGGCACCGCGGCACGCACCTGCTGGACCCAGTCGCCGGCGTGGTAGTCGAACACCTCGCTGGCGCCCAGGCCCCGCAGGTAGTCGTGGTTGCGCTGGCTGGCCACGCCCAGGGGACGGGCGCCCACGGCTGCCGCGAGTTGCACGGCGGCGCTGCCCACGCCCCCCGCTGCGGCCGTGATGAGCACGGTCTCGCCGGCCTGCAGCCGCCCCCGGTCAACCAGTCCGTCCAAGGCGGTTCCCCCGCCGACCACCAGCCCGGCCGCCTCCTCGAAGCTCACCTGCTGGGGCATGAGCGCCAGGCGGTCCGCGTCTGCCAGCGCGTACTCGGCAAACCCCCCGCCGGCAACGCCCATATTCGCGTACACACGGTCGCCTGGCCGGACGTCGGCCCCGTCGCCGACCGCCTCCACCACGCCGGCGACTTCAAAGCCCGGAATGTAGGGCAGGGCAGGCCGTCCGAAGGCGCCGCTGATAATCGCGACGTCCCATGGGCCGACGCCCGCGCCCCGGACCCTGATCACTGCCTGTCCGGCTGAGGGGGTCGGATCTGGCCGTTCGCGCAGCTCCACGCTTCCGATCCCGCCCAGTTCCCGCACCAGCGCTACTCGCATGTCCGTGTCTCCTCTACTGGCGCTCCTGCCGCCCGGTGGGCTGTGTTGTACTTCGGGCGTGCCGTCGCCGTCGTCGCGCCCTGCCTTGAAGCCTGTGCGCCGCGTGCGGCGGGCGCTGACGCGGGCAGACCGGAGGCGAGCGCAGCGGCGGCGGGCACGGCGAGCAGGCCGTCCCGGATGATTCCTTGGCGTCTGAGCATTGGCACACTCCCAGGTAGGTTCTTGACTTCACGACAACGGCGAGGGCATGCGCCGGGCGCCGACAGCGATCGCCGCGGCGATCAGGACCTGGATCCCGGTAGTGATGGCGATGGCTCCGGCGATACCGTGGGAGTCCAGGGCGGTGTACAGGGTGCCCAGGGTCGCGACGCCGAGTGCCAGTCCTGCTTGCTGCACGGTGACCAGGACACCGCTGCCGGTGCCGGCGTGGTGCTCGGGTACCTCGGCGAGGATAAGCCGGAACAGCGAGCCGAACACCAGTGCCTGCCCGGTGCCGATGACCGCGAGGCTCGGGGCCATGATGAGCAGGCCGACGTGCGGCCAGAGGAGCGAGATGGTCGCGATCAGGCCGCCGAGCCCCACGGCGAGGGCCGCTCCTCCCAGCGTGGTGACGTTGCGTGCGCCGAGCCGGGTGACCAGGCGGGGCAAGTACAGCGAGGCGATGAGGAACGGCACTGCCATCGGCATGGTGGCCAGCCCGGCCCTCAGGGGATCCGCGTGCAGGCCCTGCTGGAGGACCAGCGCGAACACGAACATGAACGCCCCGTAGCCCAGCATGAAGGGCAGGTGCAGCGACAGTCCGCGGCGCACGGAGCTGAGGCCGAGTACCGCGGGCGGGAGGAGCGGTACCAGTCCCCGTCGTTCCGCCCGGCGCTCGACCGCGATGGTGGCAGCGCCGAGCACTGGCGCTAGCGCCAGCGTGATCAGTGACCATAGCGGCCAATGGTCGGACTGCCCCAGCGTGAGGGGCAGCAGGAGCGCACTGATGGTTGCCGCGAGCGCGAGGGCGCCGAGAGCGTCGATCGACACCGGGTGCGCCGAGCGGTTCTCCGGGACCACCCGGCCGGCCGTGGCCAGCGCGAGCAGGCCGATGGGAATGTTGATCAGGAAGATCGGACGCCACCCGGAGCCGGCGATGTTCGCGGTCACGAGGAGGCCTCCGACCAGCTGGCCGATCACGATGGCGCTGCCGGCGGCCGCCGCGTACAGGCTCTGAGCCTGTGCGCGCCGCGTCCCGGTGAGGGTCGCGTGGTAGGTGGCTACCACTTGCGGGACGACCAGCGCGGCGCACGCGCCCTGGACTATCCGGGATACCAGCAGCAGGACGGCCGACGGGGCAAGCCCGCAGCCGAGCGACGCGACGAGGAACCCGATCAGGCCGATGGTGAATACCCGGCGCCGGCCGTACCTGTCGCCGAGGCGTCCGCCGATCACGAGGAGGATGGCGTAGGCCGTGCCGTAGCCCGCCACGATGAGTTCCAGGTCCGCCGGCGAGGCACCGAGGGAGCGCCTGATCGTATTGAGAGCGACGTTGACGCCGAAGTAGTTGATCTGCGGCAGCAGCACTCCCAGCAGGAGCAGACCGATACCGAGGTTACTGAGCCGGGAGGCTTCGGAACTGCCCGCCTGCGTCTCGTGCCCCAGGTCAGCAGGCATTCGGCGGCTGTTCAGTGATGTCATGCCTGCAGGCTAGGAAGCGCCGGGTCCCTTGCCATTAGCATGACGTGCCAGGTGATTTACATCCCTTGCCATTCGCGCCCAGTTCAATCTCGCGTCCTGCTGCGGGAGCGGCGGGCGGGCGGTGCGGTTGTCACGCCGGCAGGGCGGCGGCGCTGGGGGCATCCCGGTAGCCCACCGGGGTCATCCCGGTCAGTTCCCGGAACACCCGGTGAAACTGGGTATCGGAGGGGAACCCGCACTCCCGTCCGATGGCGCTGGCCGGGCGATCCGGGCAGCGGCGCAGCAGCTGCTGCGCCTTCTCGATCCGCAGCTGGCGCAGCCGGCCCATCACCGAGCCCTCGGTGCCCTCGAACAGCCGGTACAGCGTCCGCTTGGACAGGTAGCAGCCGCGGGCGATCTCATCGGCGTCAAGACCGGGGTCGGCCAGGTGGGCGCGCAGGAAGCTGAGCACGCGTTCCCTGCGGATGACGTCGGACGGCACGGCCGCGGCATGCCGGATGGCGCCCTGCCTGACTGCCAGCACGTTTAGGCTAGACGCCAGCAGCCCAGGGACGGATGGCGCGAGCAGATCCGCGCCACCCGGGTCGTCGCGCTGGGCAAACGCCAGAGACCGGAGGAACGCCGCCGCAGCTGCGGCACCGCCGCCGTCGAGTGGCACCGCGACGAGGTCGGCCGAGCGCTTCAGTCCGGCCGACGCGAGCGCCTGCTCAACGGGAACATGGATGACAACCTGCTCCCACGGCTCGTCGAAGCGGAGCGCGAACGGCTCGCTCGTGTCATAGAACACGAGTGAGCCCGGCACCAGCTCCGCCTTCCTGCCCGCCTGCTCAAGCATCCCCCGCCCCTGGGTCAAGACGGTTACGCACAGGTACTCGCCGTCACCGCCGCGGGCGATGTGCGAGGGGGTACGGCGCCATGTCCCCCCGGTCGCCCGGCTGACGGCGAGCGCGAAGTCCCCGTACTCGCGGCGGCGGATCTCCCCGCAGAAAACAGTGCCCGGCGTCGGCTCTATCCCCATCTGGACGCACAGCTGGCGGACGACCTCTCGCCAGTACGCGGTCGCCTCGTCCGGCGCCACCGACGATGTGGACCACGTCTGAAGGCTGGCGTCCCGGGGATTAAGGCCCGTTCGTACGGTATTTGCGGTCGCGTACATCTGATCGCTCCCTCCAGGGGCCTCCGCCATCGGGCGGCGTTCCGGCTCGGCCGTACCGCCCCGGCAATAGGCCCAGTACGTCCGGGGACGACGCCCAGGGAGCGGGCGTGCAGCCCCAGCCAGGGGCCTGCACGCGTAAACCGGCTCTTCCTCGCCTGGTATTCCAGCCTGGTCCTCCGGCCGGGCAGCTTCAAGCGGTGCGGGCTGCTGGCCGTCGCCGGCCGACCTGCGGGTGATGACTCCGGCCTTTCCCATCAGCGCGAGCAGCCGGCTCACGCCGCTCTCGCTGAGCAGCATCCGGTCCCGCAGCTCTTTCTGGAGTCCGCGCATGCCGGGCAGGTCGGCGAGGTGCACGAGGACGTCGAACCACTCGAGCGGGAGCTGATGCTCGGTCAGCATCTCATCAGCAAGCTGCCCGACGATCTGCCTATGGGCGGCGAGAAAGCACTGCCAGAGGCGGGTCAGCAGATGCAGCCGGGCAAGCGCATCTGCCCACCCGCTGGCGATCCGCCGGCCGCCCCGCCGAGCTGCGCAGACCAAGTGTGACCTAGCCCGGCGGGAAGCTCGGGGCCGGCCGCTAGGGCCACTCCCCGTCTACTGTATTGCGCGCGCAAGCAATTCATTTATACTTGCTTGCGCAGGTAAATAATTAGCTCCTGCCCCGCTCACGCGCGCGAAAGGGAACGCTGACATGACTTCCGGTGGTGCTGTGCAGATCTCCGACAGCATCGGGCAGCGCCGCGAAGGCTGGTCAGCGAGCGGGATTCTCACGCTGCGAGGGCGTCCCGCGCCCGTCGCGCTGACCGTCGCCGACTCTTCGCCGATGCTCTGGCGGTGGTGTCTCATTCCGCCTGCACGGTCGACCGCCTTGGCCGCGGCGTCCGACAGATGCCGGGGATGGCAGCGCGCCGCCATTCCGCCGAGATCACCGCACGTGCGACCAGAACCTGACCAGCCATCCGACCGCAGGAGCTCACCAGCACCGGAAAGGCGACCCCGATGACCCCACCGACACCCGAGCCAGGCACCCCCGCGCCCCGGTCACTGCTGACACGCCGTGGCCTCATCGCATCCACTTGGCTGGCAGCGGCCGCCGTGTCCGCGGCGCCGCTGCTCGGACGGAGCACGGCCAGGGCCGCCGCATCCGCTGTCTCCCTATCCGCCGACTGCCCGCCCGGTACCACAGCGCCGGTTCCGCCGGCGGCCAAGGGGCCGGCCATCCCCGCGGCCGGCTACCTGGTCCAGGAGATCGCGGACCGCGTCTACTGGCTGACCGATGGCCTCTACCAGATGATCTTCGTGACGACCGCGGAGGGAGTCGTCGCTGTCGACGCCCCTCCGACCATCGGGAACAACATCCTGCGTGCTATCGCGACGGTGACCACATCTCCCGTCACTCATGCGATCTACAGCCACCACCACGCCGACCACACCGGCGCGATGGTCCTCTACGAGGGAGCCCGCTTCTACGCGCACAAAGACGTGGCCGAGTTGCTGGGGCAGACCAGCGACCCGAACCGCCCTCTGCCCGATGTCACCTTCGAACGCCACCTCAACGTCCGCGCCGGCGAGGACTTGCTGAACCTGGCCTACCACGGTCCTAACCACTCGCCGGGCAACATCTTCATCAGCCTGCCGGCCCAGCGGGTCCTCATGCTCGTCGACGTAGTCTTCCCCGGCTGGGTGCCCTTCGCCTACCTCGTCGAATCGCAGAACATCCCGGGTTGGCTCGACGCCCCGGCCCGGGCACTCACCTATACGTTCGACACCTACGTCGGGGGCCACCTCACCCGGCTCGGCACCCGCAGCGACGTCCTCATCCAGCAGGAATACGTCGCCGAGCTCAAATCCCAGGCCGCGAACGCGATCGCGAGCTTTAACCCCGCCGCCGTTTACCAGACCGTCGACCCCACGAATCCCTGGGCGGTCTTCCGCGGCTACCTAGACGGCGTCGCCGCCCAGGCCGCCAGCGCCGTCGTCCCCAACTGGATCGATCGGCTCGGCGGAGCCGACGTCTACACCCTCGCCAACGCCTACGCAATGGTCGAGTCGCTCCGGATCGACTACGGCCAGCTCGGCCCGTTCGGAATCCACCCCTGACAGCCCGGACAGCGCCCAGCCAGCCGAGCCCAGCCGCACCAGGGCCGCCGGACAGGTAGCGCCGGGGGTATCGACGGCTAAGGGGGCGATCATCGTGACCATGCTTGACGCACCAGTGGGGAACCTATGCAGCGGGGCACCGCGTCGCGGCTGATCGGGCGCGGCCGGCCAGTCGCCGTTGAGAAGGGAGACCACCGACATGACGGACCCGCCCAATCTCGACCTGGTCAACCTCGTCGTCTCGGACATGGAAGCCACCGTGGCGTTCTACCGTCGCCTAGGGCTGACTATCCCGGATACTGACGCCGCCTTCCAGACCCACCATCGAGCCGCCCAGGTTCCGGGCGGGGTCGATCTCCACTTCGACAGCACCGACTTCGCTCATCACTGGGCCAAAGGATGGACGACCGGTGCCCGAGTGGTGGTCGGCTTCAAGGTCGCCAGTAGAGAAGGGGTCGACGCCATCTATTCCGACCTGACCGGAGCTGGCTACCGAGGACTGCATGAGCCATACGACGCCTTCTGGGGAGCCCGCTACGCGATCGTAGAGGATCCGGACGGCAACGCTGTAGGCATCATGAGTCCGGTCGATCCTGCACGTCGTTCGGACGCAGGCTTTCCGTGACTCGGCCTATTCGACGTCATGCAGCCCCTGCTCCCGGCGATGGTGATTCTCGGGCTCGGTATCGGCCTGCCGTTCGCGGCGGTGACGATTGCCGCCACCAACGGCGCCGCCCCGGAGGACTCTGGGCTCGCGTCGGGCCTGCTCAACGCGACCTTGCAGGTCGGCGGGGCGCTGGGGATGCGTGGCATCAGGCCAGGTCAGAGGCGTGGTAGCTAGTTCCTACCAGAGGTGCTGGGTGACCTCTTGCGACCGGCGCTGCCAGGCGTCCACCAGGGCGACGAAGAGGGCCAGCTCGCCGACCGCGATGAAGACGTCAAACTGCAGCGGCCAGATCGCCACCCAGCCGCCGGAGAGCCCGTGCTCGTGAGCCCAGTCGTACAGCCCGCGGTAGGACTCCGCGAAGCTCACCTGGCTGGCAGCGGCCACCAGGACAGCGATCGCCGTGAGCGCGGCCAGCTGCGGCCCGCGCAGGATCGTCACCGGCGGTGGGCTTGGCGGGACTTTCGCTCGATCCGGTGGGCTGCCCGCGTCTGGCACCGGGCCCGGAGCCGGATCACCCACTCCCGGGGGCTCACTTGCCCGTCCCCACGAGCACCAGGGACGCGCCGCAGACCGTTATGCCTCGCCAGTACCACGGGCCGAACGAATCTGCCCACACCGCGTGATCCGGCGCCGGGCAGTGCAGGCTGGCGAGGCCGATCGCGCGGTGCATCATCGGGACAAACTGCGTCAGGGCGACCACCACCAGTACGGCCGCGGCGGCTTTCATGACCCTCACGACCGGGTCACGCCTGGGGCTGCGGCGGGCGGTCACAGGTCACCTCCCGTCGCTATCCGCTCGATGTGCTCGAGGGCCAGCTGCCGGTCGTCAAACTCCCAGTCGAAGGCGCCGAGCACGCCCCGGATCGCGGCGAGCTTTCCCGCTTCGCCCGCCTGGTCGATGGCGTCGAGGACCTAGCCGAACTGGCGGCGCAGCTCGGCACACTCACGCACCAGGACCGAAGGCGGCAGGGCGGTCACCTTGTGCTTGCGAGACGCTGGCCAGGTACTCGCGGGCGTTGCTGACCCGCTGGTCGGCGGTCACCGCTGGCTCCAGCCGCCGCCGATGGCCTGGGGACGGCGGGACGTGAAGTCCGGCCCGGCCCAGGCGTAGCGGGCGACCGAGGCCCGGAGGTCCCGGGCCAGCCTGCGCCGGACACCGATCCGCCGCGGCCACGGGGCGGCCTCGATTTCCTCGAGGCGGGCGATTCGCTGCTCGAGCTCGTCAGCCTGCCGGCCGGTGAACAGCAATTCGTGGTTGACCTGGATCCGCAGCCGGGTCACCGTGATCGCTCCGGGCAGTGGCGCGGAACGGCGGGTCGATGCAGGATGTGCGCATGGCTGGGCAGGCAGCGGACGCAGGCTGCCTGCTCGTGGTCTTGGCGCCGCGCCAGGGCGACGGGGCGACATTTGTGCCGCCTGCCTTCTGCCAGTGGCCGTGAGGCGGTCTGCAGTGGTGATCGGTTCAGGCATGAGGGCCGGCGCCGGCCATAAGGAATGTTCTGGCTGCCTGGCAAGTGCGCTGGCTGCTTACCTGCACTGGCGGCCTCGCCGCCTGGTCAGGAGTGCCGTGCCGCGGCCGGGCAGGCCTTGGGCACCCGGTAGGGGATGCCGAGCTGTTTGAGTCCTTTCTCGTACTGGGAGCCGCCCGGCAACGGCGTGGTGGCGGCCGACCAGATCACTGATGCGCAGGTCCTGGTGTCGCAGTTGCCGCCAAAAGTCAGGAAATTCCTGGTCTTCATGTTCACGCACTGGCAAAGGGCATGCCCGGGGTCCGCGGGGTCTACCTCACAGATGACGTCGAGGCATTGCACCCACAGGCCGCGCTCGGTGCAGGTCATCACGCGCGTGCTGGTGGTGACCGACTGCAGGGAGAAGTTCGAGTGCATCTGCCGGCCCTTCGGGGCGCGTTGCTGGCATGGCTTGAAGCCAACGGAGTAGCCGCTGGTCACCTTGCACCTGCAAACCGAGATGCCCGGGTTGG
>JAOPYP010000703.1 GCA_025964635.1 Actinomycetes bacterium
TCAATGGAGCCCTCGTCTTCTGGTCTGTGCTCTTGTGGTTAGGGAGATGGACCGCTGCCCCGCTAGCTATTCGGTGCAGCGGTCCTCAGTGGATGAGGTAAATCGTGGTGAACAGGCCGATCCACACGACATCCACGAAGTGCCAGTAGTAGGAGACAACGATCGCGCTGACCTGCTGCTCGTGGGTGAAGGTCTTGGCCGCATAGGTGCGGCCCAGCACGAACAGGAACGCGATGAGCCCGCCGGTCACGTGCAGGCCGTGGAACCCGGTGGGGATGAAGAACACGGAGCCGTACCCGCTGGACTGGAGGGTCAGCCCGTCGTGGATCAGGCCCAGGTACTCATAGCCCTGGCCGCAGACGAAATACAGGCCCATCAGGAACGACAGGACGTACCACTCGCGCAGTCCCCAGCGCGACACCTGCCAGACCCGGCCCGTCCGCCTGACCTGGCCGCGCTCCACCGCGAACACCCCGAGCTGGCAGGTCACACTGGACAGCAGCAGGACCGTGGTGTTGATCGATCCCAGGGTCAGGTCGAGGTGGGCACCCGGCCAGTGGATGCCGTTGCCCTTGTTCACGGAGCGGATCGTGAAGTAGATCGCGAACAGTGCCGCGAAGAACATGAGTTCCGAGGAAAGCCACACGATGGTGCCCACGCTGACCAGGTTCGGCCGCGCGGTGGGCGGGCGGGGAGTGGGTGCCTTCTCGGTGACGGATGCGGTGGCCACGAGGTCATTATTACGACAACCCGTAGGCGAGCGTCGGCCGACCCCCCGTGTCGGTACCATCCAGTTCATGAAGGTCGTTGTCTACAGCCACGATGCGGACACCCGCGCCCGCATGCAGCTTGCGATCGGGCGCCGTCCCGCCCCCGATGTGCCCGAGGCCGAGATCATTCCGGTGGCCACCGAGCCGGCGCTCATCCGCCTGCTCGACGCGGGTGGCGCCGACGTCATGGTGCTGGACGGCGAGGCCCAGCCGGCCGGCGGTATGGGGATCTGCCGCCAGGCCAAGGACGAGATCCACGACTGCCCGCCGGTGCTGCTGGTGGTGGGCCGGGTGGACGATGGCTGGCTCGCCACCTGGTCTGGCGCAGACGCCGTGACCAGCCACCCGATCGATCCGGTCGCGTTCGCGGCCGCGCTCGCGGGACTGATGCGCCAGCGGGCCGAGCACCGGTCCGCACAGGCCGGCGGCTGAGCAGGCCGGCGGAAGGGCCGCGATGCATCCGACCGCGCCGCGGGCGCTGTCCTGGCGGGCTGTCATCGGCGCGCTGATCCGGGGTGAGACGCTCAGCCCCGATGAGGCTGCCTGGGCCATGAACGAGATCATGGAAGGCGCCGCGACCCCGGTCCAGGTGGCCGGCTTCGGCGTGGCCCTGCGGATGAAGGGCGAGACGCCCGGCGAACTGGCCGGGCTGGCCGAGGTGATGCTGCGCAAGGCCACCCCGATCAGCGTGCCCGGCGACCTCGTCGACCTGGTCGGCACCGGCGGGGACGGCGCGCACACGGTGAACATCTCGACCATGGGCGCGATCGTTGCGGCGGCGGCCGGCGTCCGGGTGGTCAAGCACGGCAACCGCGCCGCCTCGTCCGCGTGCGGCGCTGCGGACGTGCTCGAGGCGCTGGGCGTGGTCATCGACCTGCCCCCGGCGGCCAGCGCCCGGCTCGCGGAGGAGACCGGGATCGCGTTCCTGTTCGCGCCGCTCTACCACCCGGCCCTGCGGCACGCATCGGTCGCGCGGGGCGAACTCGGCGTGCCCACCGTGTTCAACTTCCTCGGCCCGGTGACCAACCCGGCCCGGCCCGGAGCCCTGGCGGCCGGTGTCTCGGACCCGCGGATGGGTGGGGTGGTCGCCGGGGTCCTGGCCGGCCGCGGCTGCTCGGCGCTGGTCTTCCACGGCGACGATGGGCTGGATGAGCTGACCCTCACGACCACCTCCACCGTCTGGGTGGTGCACGACGGCGCGGTGGCCCAGACCGCGTTCGACCCCGCGGTGCTGGGGCTGGACCGGGCCCGCCTCGAGGATCTGCGCGGGGGTGACCGTGAGCACAACGCGGCGGTGGCCCGCGCGGTGCTCGGCGGGGAGCGGGGGCCCGTGCGGGACACCGTGCTGCTCAACGCGGCCGCGGCGCTCGCCGCGTCAGCCGGGGTCCCGGGAGCCGACGCGCTGGACAAGGCCCTCACCGAGGCGTTCGCCCGGGCTAGCGCG
This sequence comes from Actinomycetes bacterium, assembly GCA_025964635.1. GTDB lineage: Bacteria > Actinomycetota > Actinomycetes > Streptosporangiales > Streptosporangiaceae > RYN-230. The sequence continues at coordinate 2,215 of JAOPYP010000703.1, forward strand.
GCCCTTGATTCCGGGGCGGCGGCGGATCTGCTGGACCGCTGGGTGGCGGCCAGTCAGCGGCTGGCCCAGTCCGAGTAGCTCAGCCCTCTTCGTAGCCGAGCGCGAACGCGGCCTCGAGGTCGTGCCGCGAGTAGGTCCGGAACGCGATGTGCGTCTCGGTGTGCGTGACGCCCTCGACGCGGTTCAGCGTCCCCGGGATGACGTCGGCCAGTTCCTCGTGCGCGCGCACCCGGACCAGGGCCACCAGGTCGAACTCGCCGGTCACCGAGTAGACCTCGGTGACCTGCGGGATCTGGGCGATGACCTCCGCTGTCTCGGGGATCCGTGCCACATCGGCCTTCAACAGAACGATCGCGGTGATCACCTGCCGCCTCCTTAAGGCCCGCACCTGGCCTGCCCTCGGCTGGCCTGCCCTGTGGCCTGCCCGGCGTAGCGTACCGCTGCTCAGCGGCCGGGCTGCGGATCCTGCACGGCGGCGGGGGCGAGCCGGTTGGCGGCCTGCCGCGCGGCGGCCCGTTCCGCCGCGCTGAGCTGGGCGAGCGTCCGCACCCCGGCCGCGGGCAGCCGGTCCAGCAAGGCCGCCAGCACGGCGGCGGTGGCCCGGGCGTCGGCCAGCGCGCGGTGGTGCGGGAGGTCCGCCGCGCCGAAGAAATCAGCCAGCGTGGCCAGCTTGCAGTTCGGCACCTCGTCCCCGGTGAGCAGCAGCCGGGCCAGCGTGACGGTGTCCAGCACCGGCGGGGCGGGCCAGCGCCGCCCGGTACCGGCGCACGCCGCGGAGAGGAAGCCGACATCGAAGGGCGCGTTGTGCGCGGTGAGCACGGCGCCGCGGGCGAACTCCAGGAAGCCGGGCAGTACCGCGCCGACCGGGGAAGCGAGGGCGACCATGGCGTCGGTGATGCCGGTCAGCGCGACGATGTCGGGCGGGATGAGCCGGCCCGGGTTGACCAGCGCCGCGAACTCCGCGCGGACCTGCCCGCCGCTCAGCCGGACCGCGCCGATCTCAGTGATGCCATCGGCATCGGGCGACCAGCCGGTGGTCTCCACGTCGACCACGACGAAGTCCAGCGTCCCGAGCGGCCGCCAGCGGATCCGGTGGGTCCACGGGCGGCGCAGGCGCGTCCTCAGCCTGTCGAGCATGATCACGGTGTCACGCTATGCCGGGCTACCGACACTCTGGGCCGGGGCACGCCGGCGGCCCTGCGGGCTGGCTCAGCTCCGCTCCGCCCGGTAGCACTCGGTCACGTAGGGCAGGACCAGCTCGCCCGAACCGGCCAGACCCGGAAGGGCGCTGGCCAGGCGCCGCACCCGGGCCAGCACCGCCTCCCGCTGCTCATCCGGCATGGTGATCACATAACTGCGCGAGGCCGCAAGGTCGATCAGCTCGTCCCGGCTCAGCCGGTGCTTCC
>JAOPYP010000237.1 GCA_025964635.1 Actinomycetes bacterium
GATCTCCTACGGGATAACAGAGCCAGTCACCACCCGCGCATATCGACGCACCTTCCATACCGTGCCCACCTGGCGGGTGATCGAATAGCGGACACACCGCGCATTACGTTGTACTGCGAAGCTTGCCGTTCTTAGCCACCGCTGGGTCTGTGCATGCGGCAAGGTCGAAGCAGCACGGCCGCCGCTTGCCGTTGTTCATTTTGGAGATGGTCACCTCGACACGCCGCTGGCGGGTCGCGGGATTTGCGGTCGCGTTGACCCAGCGCACCCATTCCCAGCGCGCCGTCGGCGTGATGTCGTTCCAGATGTCTCTGATCTGCTGCGGCGCACCCGCCAAAGCTGCGGCCAGGTCTGGTGGTATGTCCGGCTCCGGCCAGTCTGGTGTCGCCTGCACGGTGACGTTGACGGTGTCGCCCCTGCCGATGTGAGCGGCTTGCCGCAGTGCCGGGTCGATCTTCATCCAATGGCCCTTAACACCGTCCGGCTCAAGCACTGTGCGAAATTCATGGCCGTTGATCGATCCCCGGACTGCTACCTGCCCGCGTGAGGCCAGCAGCCGGCTCGCCTCCTCCGGCAAGCGCATGACGGTCGATGCGTCGATGGTGTCGGGCGTGGCCGTGAATCGGATCGTCGCCGTCGCGGTCCTCTGAGTCACGCTAATCATCATTTCACTCCGTTTCCAGGCGGGTGTTCCGCGCTGGCTATCAATGCGCTGATGAGCTACCGGACACGTTCTGCCAGGCGTGCTCGGCGAAGCTGAACAGCCGCCGCGGGGTGACCCGCAGCCAGGCCGTTGCCCAGTCCAGGCTGGCGCCGGCGTTGCGCAGTTCGGTGGTGTTCCGGACGTCCTGCGGAACGGCGGTCAGCACCTCGGCCGGGCCCTCGGTGAGCACCGCGGCGTGGGTGTCGTGCTCACCTTCGATGACGGACAGCGCGAGCCACGGAATGGCCCGGACGTTGCCGAGCCGGAGCGCGTCGCCGAGCGTGGGGAGCCAGAACGCCTCGGCGTAGCTGGTGAACAGCGTCGGTGCGGCGTGTGCCCGGCCGTCGGGCCGGGTGGAGGAAGCGAGCGCGTAGGTCCGGCGCGTCAGGTAGTCGGCCAGTTGGGGTCCGGTCATCCGCCGCTCGGGCGGGTACGCGTTGCGCACCGCCGGACCGGCCCGGTTGAACGACGTCTCCTGGAGCCGGCCCAGCCAGACCGCCAGAGCCCGATCGCCCGCCGCGAGCTCAGAGTGCTCGGGCATTGTCCGCGCCGGTTCTGCTCGTCGTCTCCCACGCAAACCCGTCCGGGTCCGTGAACGGCTCGCCAGCGCCGATGATGACGATCCGGTGCGCCCCTGTCCCGTCCGCCGGCACGCCGGCGTCCTTGGCGGCGGCACGCCGGCTGTAGAGGGCAAGTTTTACCGGCGAGCCGGCCGCGTCGAACTCGACGTACTTGCCGCCGAAGCTCTTTGCAACGGCCAGGCCGCGGGCGACGTAGAACTGCTTGCTCGCCTTGACATCGTCGACGCCCATCAGCAGCACGACGTCGCTGACCTCGCGGGTGGCGGGTCCGGTGTCTTTCTTCGCCGACGTCGCGATCTTCCAGATCGCCCCGTCCGGTGCCTGCACCACGCCGCCGTAGCCCCAGAAGCTCTTCTTGGCGGGCTTGAGTGTCCTCGCGCCCGCGTGGACGGCGGTGCCGATCAGGCTGTCGACGGTGCTCGGCTGGGCGACCACGAGGGAGATGGAGAAGCCGCGGAAGCCGCTGGTCGGTGCATCGCCGGGGCGCACCCGCAGCCTGTCGCCCAGGCCGAACGCGGCGGCGTAGAAATGCTCGGCGGCAGCCGGGTCGGGAACTTCCAGGATGATGGATTCGATGCTGGTCATGGCCCGTCCTTTCCAGGCAATGTGATCGTGGCGGTCGCCGCGACCCGGTAAGCGAGAGTGACACTATCGATTTGATAGTGGTACTATCACTCTCATGGACGGAGGTGTCAAGGGGCGCAGCACCCGCAAAGCAGCCGCACCCCAGGCCCGGACCCGCCGCACCCGGGCCGCCGTCGTCGAGGCGGCCCGGAGGCTGTTCCTCGACCGGGGATACGCGGCGACGACCATCGAGGCGATCAGCGACCTGTCCGACACCCCGCAGCCCACGGTGTACCGGCTGTTCGCCTCCAAGCTCGGAATCCTCAAAGCCGTTCTCGACGTTTCAATCGCCGGCGACGACCAGGCGATCGCGATGGCCGACCGCCCACAGGTCCGCGCCCTGGACTCAGACCCAGACCCAGCCAGCACTCTGGCGGGCTTCGCGGCGCTGCTGCGCGAGCTGATGGCCCGCACCGCCCCGGTGCATCGCATCCTGGAAGACGCGGCCAGATCCGACCAAGCCGCCGCGGCGCTGCTCGCTGTCATAGCGCGGCAACGCCAGCACGGTCAGCGCCGCATCACCCGCGCACTCGCCCGCTCCGGCGCGCTACGGTCCGGGCTGCGCGAGGGCGAGGCCGCCGACATCATCCACGCACTCGCCTCCCCCGAGGTATACCGCCTACTCGTGTGCGACCGAGGCTGGACCGGCGAACGATATGAGCAATGGCTGACCTCGATCCTCACCGACCAGCTCCTTTCATAGGCACACTGGTACAGACCTCGACGAACCTGGGCCAGCACCCAGGCAGACGGGTTGTCCGCAGTCCTGCACGCTTCCGTGTACCGGACAATGCCGCCGATGGGCGGATCTTGTGCTCGCGACCCTGCAGGCAAGTCCTGCGGCGCGCCGGGCACGTGCAGGCGTCATAGCGGCGCAGCGCGTCGCATGGTCCGACAGCCCTGCTGCCGCAACCGCAAGCGCTGATGAACTCGGCCACGGCAGGCTGACCTGCACCTCTACATCCCTAAATTAACAAACAACCGTTAGATGCCACCAAGCGAGCAGAATGACCATTTCCGTGTGGCCGTCAGCAGGTCCGGCCGCATCGGCTCCAACGGCGCCGAACGGCGGGTTTGCGCGCCTCCCCACCTGCGGCTGTCATCACGCTCTGCGACCCTCCGCCGATGGTGGGTGCGCGGACTCCGGCCAGCCTGCTCTGGCCAGGCGGTCGGTGAGGCCAGCAATCAGCGGGTGGTGGGGCACGAAGGGCCGTTGAAACAAGCTCGATGATCATGTCCCAGGCACGCACCAGGAGCGGCAGATGAGTGCGTTTCGTTCAGTCGCGGCGAAAGGTTCTTCACGATCGGGTTGGGGTGGGCCTCGGGCCGGAGGGCTTCGCGGATCGCTCGCTTCCAGTCCGACCCGCTAGAGCCGCCCTCCCTGCGCGCGTGTCATGCTGCCTTTTGCCGTGAGGCCTGCTCGTCAAGGAAGTGTTGAAACGCGCCAGGTGGGTAGCCACGCCCAGCCGCAGATGATCGGCGAGGGGCACGGGGCGATCGGAGGGGACGGGGGTCAGTTCGGTGAAGTTTGTAATGGCGTGACACTGCGCCTGCTATCCGCCGCCACGAAACTCGCGAACCCTGCACCCGTCGTGGCATGTGCAGATGTTGCTCGGAGTCACGATCTCAGGAACAAGCACGGCTGCCGGGGACGCCTATTGGGCCTGGCCGGCTTGCGGTGCTTTCTGTTTGCTCTCGGCCGATGGTGCGAGTTCTACGCGGACTCGGGCGTGACGAGTTTGGTCACGACCCAGCGATGCTTGCCGATCTTCCGGTTGCGGAGGAACCCCAGCTTCTCGTAGGTCGACAGCGCCCCGTTGTACAGGAACCCGGCGGGCACCGAGTCGGCATTCTCGGGATATCCCTCGACGGTTCCCCCGCCGAGGGCGGCGATCAGGTCCAGCGCGCCAGCGAGCGCGGCGGCAGCCACGCCCTGACGCCGGTGCCCCTTGCCGACGTAACAGCACGCGATCCGCCAGTCCGGCGGGGCCGTCTGACCTTTCTCATAGGCAGCGCGGCTTTTGATCCGCGGCAGCTCCCCGGGCGTGCCGAACTGGCACCAGCCCAGGCACTCGCCGCCGTGGAAGACGAGCGCCGCGTGTGCCGTCCCCGCACACACGCGGGCCAGCTTGCGGTCACGGTTCAGCTCTGCCGTGGTGTCCTGGCCGACGCCCTCGGGATGGAATCCCATGCACCAGCAGCCGCCGAAGATGCCGTTGTTGCGCTCCACCAACGCGGCGAACGCCGGCCACGTCGACTCATCGAGCGGCCGGACGCTGTAGCTGGACGCTCCCATGAGATCAACGTAGCGCCCCTGACCAAGATCAGCGATCCAGAGCGAAGGCAACGCCGATTCCAGCGCCACGCGGCATGTGAGGTCGTCGGCATGCTCTGCTCAAGTCCACCAGGTCGTAGGAGTGTCACGATTGGGGCGATGCCAGGCCAATCATGCACGAAACATGCTAATTAGATCTGCATACTCAACAGCAGAGACAGTGGGCCGACAGCCTGCCGGCTGCGGGTCGGCTCCGAAAGGAACCAGGCGGATGCGCTACACCACGGTCAGTAAATGGTCTAAAGAGAAATTCACGATCGACGATGACAAAGGGAAACCTCAGTTCGAGGTAGTCAGGGTTTATGGGCTGGATGGCAACAGCCTGTCATTGCGAGACCTCGGGGACAACGAACTCGCTGTGATCTGCCCACGAACCGGTCCTACTCGATTTGAAGTCATTGCGGAAGGTCAGCCGTCCATCACGGTACGCCATAAAAGCTGGTTCGGGAAGAGATATTGCATTGATATTCCCGCTGGCGAGATGACGGCAACTGTCGGCGACTTTTCGCGAAAGAGCTACGAGATTCTCAGCTCCGGGACGGTCAAAGCAAACGTGACCCGTGAATTTATCCGCCAGCAGAACCTCACGATCGACCTACCGGACGAGGGGGACGCGGTATCGCTGGTCGCTGTCGTCCTGGCTATCGAGACGCTTCGTGACGATCGCCGCCAAACTGAATCGGCCATTCCGTTCCTCCGTCTGGCTCTGCGGGTCATCAACTGACCCCATACCGGTCTGATGCCTGCAGGAAGTGGCCGGGACGGTGGTAATCGCTCCAGCGGAGAATTCGAAAGGCCATCACCAGCCCGCCGTGAACAAGCCGGCTAAGCATCAGGAGCGGTGCCAGCAACTCACTCTCATCGGCATTATGCGGGTGATCGTTGTCAAGAGGATCATGATGCTTGGCCGTCGTCGATCTGGTGGATGAGCCGGGCGAAGAGTTCCTGGCGGCTGGTCTGGCCGTGGTTGGCGGCGTGGTCGTGCTGGGCGGCGAGGGTGGGCCGGAACTCGATGCTGGTCTGGAAGTAGCTGCAGGTTTCGCAGATGGACTCGAAGGCGCAGTCCAGCTGCGGGGGGCGGGTGCAGTAGCCGTTGCCCAGCAGGCGGTGGTGCTCGCGGCGCAGCCGGGTCATCTTCGGGCCGGCGGCGTCGGCGGGGAGCTGGGCGGGCTGGCCGTAGAGGGCCTCGACTTTCTCGCTGACGGCGAAGTACTCATCAGCGACGGTGCGGCTGGCGATTTTCGCATACCGCAGGGTCATGTCGAGGCTGCGGTGGCCGAGCAGGGCGGCGATCGCTTCCAGGCTCATCCCGCGGTTGATGGCCTGGGTGGCGAGGGTGTGCCGCAGCTGGTGGGGGTGGATATGCGGCAGCCCGGCCGCCGCGCCGGCCTTGTTGATGAACCGGGTGACGGTATGGCGGTCCAGCGGGCGGCCGTTCTCACGGGGCAGCAGCAGCGCGTGCCCGGCCGGGACATGGGCAGCGCGGTAAGCATCGATCAGGGTAACCAGCTGCGGGTGCAGCGGCAGGTAGCGGTCCTCGTGCAGCTTGCCGACCGGGACGTGCAGCCACGGCCCGGCGCCGATGAGCACGACGGCATCGGCGGGCAGGCCGGTGTATTCGCTGACCCGCAGCCCGGTGCGCAGCAGCATCTCCACGGTGACCCCGATCAGCATCCGCCGGTCGGCCTGGGCGGCGCGCAGCAGTTTCGCGGCCGCGGCGTCGTCGAGGGCCTTGGGCAGCGGGTGGTCCTGGCGGGGCAGGTCGCCCGGGAACATCGGCACCCGGGCCGGGGCCTCGTCCCAGCCCCATTCGGTAATGCGGACGAAGAACATCCGCAGGGTGCCGAGCCGGTGCGCGATCGTGGCAGTGGTCAGCCGGGGCTTGTTCTGCCCGGGCCGGGCGGCCAGCCAGGGCTTGAAGTCCTCGATGTGCCGACGGGTGACCTGGGTAAGCGAGGTGACCGGCGATGTCTCGGCGAGGAAGGCGGCGAACGAGCGGAGCGCCAGGTCCGCGCCGCTGACACTGCCCGGCCGCAGCACGCAGGCGATCTGCTGCAGGTAGCGGCGCATCGGAGCCGTGGCGCCGGGGACGGCCTCTTCGAGCTGCGCCCAGTCCGGGAGCAGCACCGGCCCGGTCACCGGGCGCTCAGCGTGGCCGGAGCAGCGAGGGCCTGCGCGTCGATGGCCTCGGCGGCCCGGCGGTACTGAGACGCGAGCCAGTCATCACCCAGGTGCAGGTAGATCCGGGTGGACTCGATCGAGGCGTGCCCGGCCTGGGCCTGCACCGCCTCCAGCGACATCCCGGCCTTGCGCAGCCGGGTCAGGCAGGTATGCCGCAGCTGATGGCAGGTCGCCCGGGCCAGCCCGGCCCGGCGGCGGGCACCGTCGAGGATCTCATCCAGCCCGGCTGCGGTCAGCGGCAGGCCGCGGCGCGGGCCCTTCAGCACGGTGAACACCCGGTCCGTGCCCGCAGCGGCGGGGCGCTCGGCCTCCAGGTAGGCGCTGACCTCGGCGAAGAACCGCGGCGACACCGGGATCAGCCGCTGGTGGCCGCCCTTGCCCTCGGCGATGAACACCCGCCGCTCCCCAAAACGCAGATCGGCCAGCCGGAGCCCGAGGACCTCGCAGCGGCGCAGCCCGCCCAGCACCATCGCCGCGACCATCGCCCGGTCCCGGTGCGTGCGCAGCGCAGCGGTCAGGGCGTCCACCTCGGCAGGGCCGAGGATCTGCGGCAGCGTCCGGGACACCCGCACCAGCGGGACGCCCTGGCCGGGCCGCTGCCGCTCGCGCCGGGTCGGCAGTCCCCGCGGCACCGGGTTCACGCTCACGTCCCCGCGGGCCAGCAAGAACCCGTAAAGGCCGGACACGCTCGACAGCCGCCGCCGCAGCGTCCGCGCCGACACCCCGCCAGCCTCCGCCCCCGCCATCTGCAGCCGGCCGTCCCCGCCGGCGCGCTGCGCGGTCATGAACCCCAGCACGTCCACCGGCCGGACCTGCCGCGGCGGCTTGCGCACCACCGTGAAGAAAACCTTCAGGTCATAGGCCACAGCCAGCACCGTGTTCGGCCGGCACCGGCCAGCCAGGAACTCCAGATACTCATCCAGCAGCCGGACACCCAGCCGCGCCACGACCTCACCGTCCGCGTTCCGCGACCGGGTCAGGCAGACAACCGTCCCTGGCATGCAGGCCCCCCATCTCCATAAGGACAGGCCTGTCAGCCTGCCAAGATCCTCATGAAGATCACCCGCATATCATGCATGTGCGGTCGTCTCTGCTGCGGCCGCGGATGCCCGCAGCTGGTCGGACCGCACTGCTGTCCGCGCCCAGTTATTGCACACCGCGGCTCCAACAGTCGGCGAACGGTGCACCTGAAACTCAGGTCAATGTGAGCACCTCAACGTCAACCGGCTCCTAACCGATCCCCACGATGTCGAAGATCCGGATCAGCTGCGCATCCTCGTCAAGGTAGAAACCCAGGATGGCACTGCCTATCCCGAACACGGCCTCACGGAACCGGGGATCCTCACCAGGAGGCCGACCACCGCATCCCACAGCTGCGCGGCTAACTCCGCAGCGCGTTCGATGAGCGCATCACGCGCACGCTCAGGCAGCGAGTGGAACTGAACCTGGGCGCCGCCGCCGAACTCGACCCGGTAACTCACCTTGCCGGCGCGGCCAGACTAGCCAGGAACAATCTGCTCAGCAGGCGCGGCGCCGGCCGTACCGCCATGACTAGCAGCCGCCAGCCGCTCCTCATACCCCGCACCGGAGTACGCGATCGCCCGCAGCCGCCACATCCGCAGCAGTTCCCGCAACTGACCGAACGGCTCCGGCCGCAGCGCACCCTCCACCGCAGCCGTGTACTCAGCCAGGAACGCGTGATGCCCCTCAGGAAGCGCGCCGAGGATCTCGACCGAGTCATCAGGACTGCGGAAGCAGGCTCGGGCGTTTCTGCGTCCGGTGACGCCGCCCCCCTGGATCAAGGCGCATCCGCTGGCCCGACCGGCGGTCCCGATAGCGTGAGGGGATGGCATCAACCGACAAGATCGAGGCCTTCCTCGCCGAG
>JAOPYP010000725.1 GCA_025964635.1 Actinomycetes bacterium
TGCGGCCCGCTGGCGCGCGGGCGCGGCCGGCCTGGTCCGGCGGCACGGGCTGGCGGCCATCCTGCTGGCCGCGGGCCTGGTCCTCCGCGTGCTCGTGCAGTTCGCCTACCGGCCCGCGCTGTTCTACATCGACACCACCCGGTACCTGTACAACGCCGAGGGAATGGACCCGGTCGGCTACAAGGGACCGCTGCTGGCGATCCTGTCCGTGGCTGACTTCGCCGCGGTCGCGGCGGTCCAGCACCTGATCGGCCTGGCCATCGCCGTGCTCCTCTACGTGCTGCTGATCCGCCGCGGCGTGGCCCGGTGGCTGGCCGCGCTGGCCATCGCGCCGGTCCTGCTGGACGCCTACCAGCTGCAGAACGAGCAGGCGATCATGCCGGGCACCTGGTTCGAGGCGCTGATCGTGGCCGGGCTGGCCATCCTGCTCTGGCGGCCGCGGCCCGGGTGGCGGGCGGTCCTGGCCGCCGGCGTGGTGCTCGGCACCTCAGCCACGTTCGCCCAGGTGGGCGAGGCCCTGATCGTGCCCGGGGTGATCTACCTGCTGGCCGCGGGCGGTGGCTGGCGGCGGGCAGCCAGCCGGGCCGCGGCCTTCTGCGCCGCGTTCGCCCTGCCCATCCTGGCCTACTGCACCGTCTCCTACGTGGTGGCCGGGGACTTCTTCCTGTCCCACACCGGCGTCACCTCCGTCTACGGCCGGGCCGCGGCCGCCGCGGACTGCGCCACCCTCCGGCTCCCGGCCTCCGAGCGGGGCATGTGCCCGACCCCGGCCCAGCAGGCCAAGGGGCCGGACTGGCTCGAGTACGAGCCCGGCTCCCCGATCCGGCCGTACTACAACCGCCTGCCACGGGCCGAGACCGACAGTCTCATCTCCGACTTCAACCACCGGGTGCTGACCCAGCAGCCGCAGCGGCTGCTCGGCGCCTACACGAAGGACGTGGGGAAGCTGTTCGCGCTGACCCGCGACACCAGCCCCGGGGACACGCCGCTCTCCCGCTGGCAGTTCCAGACCACGTACCCGTACTTCTCCTCGCACTCGACCAGGCCCGAGGTGGCCGCCGAGATCGCCCAGTACGGCGGGGGCACCCCCGCCGTCTGGCGGCCGGTCGCCGGGTTCCTGCGCTCCTACCAGCTGGACGGCGGATACACCCCCGGACCGCTGCTGGCCCTGTGCGCGGTCACCGGGCTGGCCGGGTCGCTCGTGCTGCTGCGCAGGCGCTGGCGGTCGGACCCGGCGACCCGGCCGCTGGCCCTGGCCTGCCTGCTCTGCTTCACCTCGGGAGCGTCCGTGCTGCTGGTGTCCGACCTGTTCGAGTTCTCGTGGCGCTACCAGCTCCCCGCGCTCGTCACCCTGGTACCGGCCGGGGCCCTGGGGATCGCGGTCCTGGGCCGCCTGATCCGGGCCCCGCGCTGACCCCTGCCCTGCCATTTCCCGCTACCAGATCTGGGGGCGCGAGCGGCGGCCGCGGCGGGTAACGCTGGGCGGCATGAGCATCGTGGAATCAGTCAGGGCCGTCATGTGGGCGCGCAAGCGCCAGCCGGAAGACGTCGCGTACGGGATCGCGCTGGGACACGAGCGGTTCGGGCCGCGGGAACTGCTCGGGCAGGCCGTCGAGGCGGAGCGGGCCGGCTTCGACTTCGTCTGCTGCAGCGATCACCTGGCGCCGTGGTGGGATCCGGCCCAGGGCCCCCCGGCGCACTGCGCCAACGCCTGGGTCTGGCTGGGCGCCACCGGGCAGGCCACCTCCGGCGTGTCCCTCGGCCCCGCGGTGAGCGCGATCGTGCACCGCTACAACCCGGTCGTCATGGCCCAGAAGGCGGCCACGCTGGAGCTGATGAATCCGGGCCGGGCCTTCCTGGGTGTCGGGTCCGGCGAGGCCATGAACGAGGTCCCCGCGGGCCTGGCCTGGCCTCCGCCCGCCGAGCAGCTGGCCCGGGCGGAGGAGGCGCTCAGGATCATCACCGCGCTGCTGGACGGCCAGACCGTCAGCCGGGACGGGCGGTACTTCCGCGCCCAGGACGCCCGGCTCTACGACCTGCCGCCGCGGCGGGTACCCGTGTACATGTCCGCGTTCGGCCCGCGGGCCGCGGCGATCGCCGGCCGGTACGCCGACGGCGTCTGGACCCTGGCCCACCCGGCCAGGACCCCCGGGGTCATCGCGGCGTACCGGAAGGCGTGTGAGCAGGCGGGACGGGAACCGGGCGAGATCATCCTGCAGGGCATGGCGGCCGCCGCAGACAGTGACGACGCCGCACTGGAGGGGTCCCGGGAATGGAAGCCCACCCTGGCGCTGGAGAACTACCGGGACGACATCCACGACCCGGCCCAGGTCGGCGAGCGCGGCGAGAAGATCTCCGACCTCCAGTACAAGGCCATGGCGATCTTGTCCGCCGACCCGGCCACCCACGTCCGCCGCATCAAGGCCATGCAGGCCATGGGCGCGACCGCCGTCGTGGTCATGAACATCTCGGGCGCCGACCCCCTGGGCACGGTCCGGCTCTACGGGGACCACGTGCTGCCCGCCCTGCGGAGCTAGCCCCGGTCACCAGCGTCAGGGAGTGCCCTTGAGTGCGGCGTCCCAGAATTCCTCGATCGGCGGGTAGATCAGCTCGTGGTCGCGGGGGAGTGAGGCCTTGACGAACTTGGTGCGGTCGTCGGCGAGCACCTCAACCTGGCCGGCCTCGATCGCGTCGCAGATCTGCTGGGCGACGGACTGCGGGCTGATCTTGGGCGCGTCGACCAGCGCGGCCATGTCGGTGTCGATGAAGCCGGCGTGCACCGCCACCACCAGGGTGCCCTGATGGTGCAGCTCGGTGCGGATGCCGTTGGTCAGCGACCAGCCCGCGGCCTTGGAGGCTCCGTAGGAGGCGTTCAGCGGGTTGGTGTAGAAGCTGGTGACCGAGAGCATGTTGACGATCGCCCCGCCGCCGTTGGCCGCCAGCACGGGTGCGAAGGCGCGGCACATGCTCAGCGTGCCGAAATAGTTGGTGTCCATCTCCTGCCGGGCCGCGTCCAGGTCCGGCGCGTTGATGAACGTGCTCGCCTTCATCACGCCCGCGTTGTTGACCAGCAGGCTGACGTCCGCGCACTGCTCCGCGACCCTGGTGACCTGACCGGGGTCGGTGATGTCGAGGGCGAGGGGTGTCACGCCCGGCTCGGTGACCTGGTCAGGATGACGGGCGGTCCCGTACACCGTGGCCGCGCCGCGGCGGACCAGTTCCCGCGCGTCCGCCCGGCCGAGCCCGCGGCCGGCCCCGGTGACCAGGGCCACCGATCCCTCGATCTTCATAGCCCCTCCTGGCAGGCGCAGCCAAGCGCCCCGTGGCGCATACCGTAGCGCGGCCGGGCGCCCGGCCGGGGAAGCAGGTGGCCCGGCGCGGAGCCCTCTCCGCTGGCCGTCGGGGCGCTGGCCGCCCCACCAGCAGAGGTGCCGCGCCGGCACGCTGACGCACCCAATGGGCGGTCACTTTTCCGTGACCTTTCATTGCCATCTGTCGCCCGCTGAGGGAGTATCTCCTGTTAGCACTCCGTAGTGGCCGGTCATATCTGGGAACGGATGTCCAGTTCGCCAGATATGCCTGGCGGGTTCAGCTAGTCGTGGCACACGCTCCGTGACGATTAGCCAGGGGAAGGGGTTTCGCGCGGGGGTTAGCCGGCTGTG
>JAOPYP010000749.1 GCA_025964635.1 Actinomycetes bacterium
CCGGCGGCGCCCCGGCCGCTGCCGGGCGGGCCGCTGCGGGTCCGGCTGCGCGGCGTCCAGGTGCGGTACGAGCCGGACGGCCCGCTGGCCATCGACGGCGTGGACCTCGACCTGGACGCTGGCCGCCGGGTCGCGCTGATCGGCCCGAGCGGGGCCGGCAAGTCCACGGTGGCCGCCCTGCTGCTGCGGTTCTGCGACCTGGCGGGCGGTTCGGCCACCCTGGGCGGCGCCGACCTGGCCGGTTACGACCCTGATGAGGTCCGCACCGTGATCAGCGGCTGTGCCCAGGATCCCCACCTGTTCGACACGACCATCGCCGGGAACATCCGGCTGGCCCGGCCGGGGGCCAGCCCGGACGAGGTGGCGGAGGCCGCCGGGCGGGCCCGCCTGCTGCCCTGGATCGCCTCGCTGCCGCGGGGCTGGGACACCCCGGTCGGAGCGCGGGGCACCGCCGTCTCAGGTGGCGAGCGGCAGCGGATCGCGCTGGCCCGGGCGCTGCTGGCCGACCCGGCGCTGCTGATCCTGGACGAGCCCACCGCGCACCTGGACCCGGACAACCGGCGCGCGCTGACCGCGGACCTGCTGGCCGCGACCGCGCAGGGCACCACCCGCGGCCGGGCGACGCTGCTCATCACGCACGAGATGGACGGGCTGGACCAGGTGGATGAGATCGTCGTGCTGGACCGCGGCCGGGTCGCCGAGCGGGGCACGCACCAGGCGCTGCTCGAGGCGGGGGGCCTGTACCAGCGGATGTGGGCGGCAGCGCAGCCCTGAGTCAGCTGCGCACCTAGGCGACCAGCCGGAAGCCGTCCACCATGTCTGCCCGGATCGCGATGACGTCGTCGGGGCCGCCCGCCACCCAGGGCTGGAGGAGCCGCCGGAAGCGGTCGGCCTCGAGCCCGTCCGTGAGGCGGCTGGCCCGGCCCACGATGATCACGGTCCAGCCGAGGTGGGTGTCCGGGTCGATCAGGTCGGCCTCGTAGGCGACCACCATGCCGGTGTTGTCACCCACCGCGATATTGATCGTGGTGCCCACGTAGGCCCGGATGACCACCTGGTCGCCGTCCACCACGTGGTTGACCGGCCGGATGGCGGGGAGGGCCAGATGGGTGAAGACCAGCCGGCCTACGGAGACGCTGCGCAGCAGCCGGAGCGACTCGTCCCGGGGCAGGGCTTCCAGCCTCCGCGTGTCCGTCATGCTCATCGCACCTCCCGCACGGCCTCCCGGTGGCCCTGCCGCCCCTGCTGGCCGCCCCTGCTGGGCACCTGGCCGCCCCTGCCCATCACCCTCCCGCGGTCCAGGCCCGGCTGGTAGGGGCCAAGGTCCCCCTGCGGGCGCCCCGGCCACCGCGGCTGGGGCCGGCCGCCGGAAGGGATAGCCGCCGGAAGGGATAGTGGTACCGAAGACCATCGCGGGGCGGGGCGCCCGGCGCCGGGCGCCGGGAAGCTAGCGCAGGAGCAGTTCGCTGAGCCCGCGGGCCAGGTCGGCGCGCCCGCCGGGGCTCATCGCCTCCATCACCTGGCGCAGCGCCGTCCGCCGCTGGTCCCCGATCCAGGCGGTGAGCCGCTGGCCGGACTCGGTCAGCTGCAGCAGGATCTCCCGGCGGCTGGCCGCGGGCACGCGGGCCAGGAGACCGGCCGCCACCAGGCGGTCGCAGAGCCGGCTGGTCGCCGACGGTGAGGTGCCCAGCGTGCGCGCCAGGCCGGTGATGTTCAGGTCGTCTGCGGCGTCGATGACGAGCAGGGCGCGGACCTGGGCGGGCGGGAGCATCGCGCCGAGTTCCTCGATGGCGCGCTGCCAGGCCTCGAGCAGGACCGCCAATCCGGCTTCCGCGCGCTCCAGGTCCGCCGGGACGGCCCCCGGGCGCTGGTGCGTGTCCCGGTCGGCAGGGACTGCGCCCTGCTGCGCCGTGTCCAGCTGAACCGTGTCCTGGTTCATCAGCCTCCTGGGGCCGCCCTGCTCAGGACCCTGCTAGGGACCTGTGGTCGTGCGTATCGTACTTTGCCCAGGCTGGCCTGCGGAGCAGGATCAAGGTTGTGAGTCGCCCGCGTACTCGGCCGGCGCCTGTCCGCTGACCCGGGTGACGATCTCAGTGGCCAGGTCCCGGAGCTTCATCCGCCGGTTGTTCGAGGCCCGGCTGAGCACGGCGAAGGCCCGCTCCGCACCGACGTTCGACTCCGCCATGATGATCCCGATGGCCTGGTCGATGACCGCCCGGGACCGCAGCGCGTTGTTGAGCTGGTCGGCCAGGTCGCGGGCCCGGGCGTAACGGGTCATGGTCACGATGGCGGCCGCGGCGGGCGCGATGAACAGCGAGACCAGCCCCTCGTCGAGCCGGCTGAAGCCGTCGGTGTCGCGGCTGCTCAGGTTCAGGGCCCCGAGCCGCTGGTCACCCACGCCGAGGCCGGAGGCGAGGTAGCTGCGCAACCCCAGCTCCTTGGCCAGGCTGGTGAACTCCGGCCACCGCTGCTCCGCCTCGGCCAGGCTCCAGCGGTTTACCTGCTGCCGCCGGGCCGCGTCCAGGCAGGGACCGTCCTGCAGGAGGTACTGCCGGCGGTCCAGTTCGCGGGTGTCCTCGTCGGTGGCCGCGATCGTGCCCGGCTTGCCCTGCTCGTCCAGGACGGTCACGCTCGCCGCGCTGCAGCCCGGGACCAGCCGCAGGGCCAGCGCGAGAATGCTCTGCAACGTGTCGTGAACCGATTCGTCTTCGGCCAGCGTCCGGCTCAGTACGGTGAAGACCTCGATGAGATCCTCGTACCGCTCGCCGGGCGGCGCTGGCGGCATGTCTTGCTCCACTGCGCACGTTCCCCTGTCCTGCTGGCCGGGGCGGCCAGGTGCCGTCCGTGCCGCTAGCTGCGGCGTGCCGGTGTTATCTCCCTCCGGAAGCCGAGTTCAAACCGGGACGACCCCCCGGAAAACTGCGCCGCGGCGGTCGGGGAGGTCATGACGCTGCCCCTGTAGGCGTCATGACCGGCGGCGGCTAGCGGGGAGCGGGCTGGGCGCGCAGTTCCCGCAGCCGGTGCCGGGCGTCGTCGGCCGGGATGCCGAGGATGGCCGCGATCAGGTCCCAGCTCATGCCCAGGTGCGTGGCGGCGTCGAGCAGGTCGGCTTCGACCGCGTCGAGGTAGAGCCGCAGGTTGCCGAGCAGGACCAGGCTGGCTCCGAGATCCAGCGGCCCGGGGGGCGGCTGGGCTCCGTAACGGGCCGCCAGGCGGACCCCGGCCACGGCCTGAATATCGTCCAGCGTGCTCGCCAGGGATGGATCGGGGACGGGGCTCCCGTCCCGGGTGGAGAGCCGGAATCGGGCGGCGTCGAGCACTTCGCGGTCCGGGCTGGCCCCCCACGCAGCCCCGGTGGGCGGCTCGGCCGGCCCCCCCAGGCCTTCGTCCGGTTCATGTGCGAGCACGGCTGTACTCCCGCTGTCACGCGTGACAGAGGTAGCCGCGCTGCTGGGCTACATCCATGAGGCGGGTCCCGCCGGGGCAGGGCGCGCCCTGGAATTATGGTCACGGCGGCGACCGTAGTCAATACGTCCGGCCGCCCGGGCCGCTGGACCCGCCTGCGATGACGGTGCCCGGGCCGGACTGGCCGGCCGCAGGCGGCGTCCGTCCTCCCGGATCCGAATGGGCGGCCGATATGCCGGGATTGAGCACTGCGGATTAGTGCCCGCTTAAGACCAGTTAAGGCCGGAAGAACGGCCGGCGGCCCCGGAGCAGAATCCGGCCGGCCGGTGAGAGATCCCGCCGGGCGTGCTTAGTGCGTCCGCTTGGTCCAGAGCGGCTCGACGGCTGACCATTCCGTGGCCCAGCCGGCCAGGCGCCGGCGATCCAGCAGCCGTCTGACCAGCCAGGAAACCCCGAGCAGGATGACGGCCAGGACGGCCGGGGTGAGCGCGACGACGGCGATGACCCGGCTCGCGATCTGCCCCTGCCCGATCGGGGGGTAGACCAGCTGGCCACTGTTGTTGACCCAGATCGGCACCGAGCGGCCTGCGCGGCTGCCCACGGCGGCGGGTACCTCGCCGGTGTGCTGCCGCCCGTCCGGGGCCGTCCACCTGGCCTGCGCCCAGGCCAGTTGCGACGCGCTGTACAGCGGAACGTCAGAGCTGCGCGAGACCCGGTGCAGCAGCACCGCCGGGATCAGATGCTCGCTCGCCCGCTCGGCCTGCGCCGCCCGGACCGACGCGTTATTGGTCAGATGGCCCAGGCCGATGGCGGCCAGCGGGCTGGCGGTCAGGAAGGCCAGCACCAGCCCGAGCCGCACCCAGGCCTCGGCCCGGTCGCAGCCCCGGCGGAGCGGGTTGGCATCCACACCCATCCGGCGGGCAAGCGCTGCGACCCAGCGCTTGAGCGTCCGCGTCACGCTCACCATCATCACCTCTAGCCGGACCGCACCGCACCGCGCCCCGGCTTTCCTGCCCTGGTGCACTCATCCAGGAAGCCTTTCTTCCGCTCTCCCGGAGAGTTTTCCCTGGCAGATCACGAGGCAAGGACCGCCGAGCCACCACAGACAGCACAACGGCCAGGCGATACCGTTGGTTCAGAGATTACGCGCATCCAATGTATGTCCCGGGGAGAACCTGGTGGACCCGAAGGATCCGCACCCGGCCTTGCCGCAGCTGCGGCTCGACGATCTGCTCGCCGAGCTGCAGGCCCGGCTGCAGACTGTGCTGGCCACCCGGGACCGGGTCTACACGCTGCTGGAGGCCGTCGTCGCGGTCGGCACCAACCTGGACCAGGAGGCAGTGCTCAAGCAGATCGTCGGGGCCGCGATCACGCTCGTCCGGGCCCGTTACGGCGCGCTCGGGATCGTCGGCGAGGGCGGCCGCCTGGTCGAGCTCGTCCCCGCCGGCCTGGACGACGGCCAGATCGCGGCGATTCATCACTGGCCCGAGGGGCGGGGCCTGCTGGGCACGCTGATCACCGATCCGCGCCCGCTGCGGCTGCCGGACATCTCAGCCAGCCCCCAGTCGAGCGGCTTCCCGGCCGGGCATCCGCCGATGCGCAGCTTCCTGGGCGTCCCGGTGCGGGTCCGGGACGAGGTGTACGGCGGCCTGTACCTGACCGAGAAGGAGGGCGGCGCCGAGTTCAACGAGGAGGACCAGGCGCTGCTCGTCGCCCTGGCCGCCGCGGCCGGTGTGGCGATCGACAACGTGAGGCTGTACGAGGAGGCCCGCCGCCAGCAGCGCTGGCTGCGCGCCAGCAGTGAGGTGACCAGGAGGCTGCTGTCCGGCACCGCCCCGGATGAGGTGCTGGCGCTGGTCACGCAGCAGGCGCTGGACATGTCCGGCGCGGACCTGGTTGCGCTGGCGCTGCCCACCCCCGACCGGCAGCAGCTGGTCATCCAGCACGCGGCCGGGGCGGGCGCGCCGGACGCCCTGGGGCTGGTGCTCCCGGTCAGTGCCTCGGTGTCCGGCCAGGTGCTGTTGTCGGGCGAGGCGGTGATCGTGGATGACTTCGTCCACGACGAGCGGGTGGCCGGGGCGGCCCGGGAGCACCTGTCGCTCGGGCCGGTCATCTTCCTCCCGCTCGGCGGGCCCGGCGACGTCCGGGGCGTGTTCACGGTGGGCCGCGGCCGCGGGGCGATGCCGCTGCCCCAGGAGGCGACGGAGATGGTCCGGACCTTCGCCGCCCAGGCGGCCATCGCGGTGGAACTCGCCGAGCACCGCCAGGATGCGGAGCGGCTGGCTATCCTCTCCGACCGTGACCGGATCGCCCGGGACCTGCACGACCTGGTCATCCAGCGGCTCTACGCCACCGGGATGTCCCTCCAGGGCGCGATGCCGCTGCTGACCCGGCCGGAGGCGGCGACCCGGGTGAGCAGCGCCGTGGATGCCCTCGACGAGACGATCCGGGAAATCCGCTCGGCGATCTTCTCGCTCCAGTCCCGGGGCGAGCCCGGCAAGCAGGGCCTCCGGGCGCAGGTGCTCGAGGTCGTGGACCAGATGACCGCCGCGCTCGGGTTTGCCCCGTCGCTGCGGCTGGTCGGGCCGCTCGATGAAGCCGTGCCCCCGGACGCGGGCACGCAGATGCTCAGCGCGCTCCGCGAGGCGCTGTCGAACGCGGCCCGGCACGCGGGCGCCCGCCGGGTGGACGTGACCGTGGAGGTCGGGCCCGAGCTGATTCTCCGGGTCCGCGACGACGGCACCGGGATGGGACAGACTGTCCGGCGCAGCGGGCTGGCGAACATGGCCGAGCGCGCCGCCGGCCTGGGCGGCAAGCTCACGATCGGCCCGGCCGGGGACGGCGGTACCCAGCTCGACTGGCGGGTTCCGGTCAGCTGAGCGGGCGGTGGCCGGGCCCCCGGGCGCCGTGGCCGGGATGCTGCTGGTCAAAGACCCGTGTGGCGTAGGCGGCGGCCTGGGCCCGGCGTTGCATCCCGAGCTTCGCGAACAGGGCAGAGACGTAGTTCTTGACGGTCTTCTCGGCGAGGAAGAGGCGGTCGCCGATCTGGCGGTTGGTGAGGCCTTCGCCGATGAGGGCCAGGATGCGGCGTTCCTGCTCGGTGAGGCCGGCCAGGGGATCCGGGGTGGTGGCCTGGTCGCGCATGCGGCGCATGACGCGGCTGGCGGCTTCGGGGTCGAGCAGGTTTTGGCCCGAGGCGACGGTGCGGACCGCGCCGACGAGGTCGGTGCCGCGGATCTGCTTGAGGACGTAGCCAGCGGCGCCGGCCATGATCGCGTCGAAGAGGGCGTCGTCGTCGGGAAAGCTGGTCAGCATGAGGCAGGCGAGCTGGGGCATGGTGGAGCGGATCTCGCGGCAGACGGTGACGCCGTCGCCGTCGGGAAGGCGGATGTCGAGGATGGCGACGTCAGGTTTGAGGGCGGGGATGCGGGCCAGGGCGCCGGCGGCGGTGCCGGCCTCTCCGATGACGGCGATGTCGGGTTCGGCTTCGAGGAGGTCGCGGACCCCCCGGCGGACGATCTCATGATCATCAAGCAGGAACACCTGGATCTTCGGGCCGTTGCCCGCCTCATTCATCGCTGACATGCTCCTCGGCCTGAGCCGGCCGGTCCGCCGCGTGGACGGTCCAGCTGCACAGAATATGCAGGTCCTGCCTGCTTACAGCCTAATCTCGGCGCGCTCTCCGGCTCCCCCGCCCCAGGGCGCCGGTTTCCTGTGCCCAAGTCCCCGGTCCGGGGTAAGGGTGTCCCTGCCCCCGGCGGCACGGGTACTTCTAGCCTGGAGACTGAAGGCACGGGCAGAAACCGGGCCGGCCACGGAAGAGAGGTCACGAGATGCCAGGCATCATCGTCGGGGTGGACGGCTCGGAGCACTCCCTGAGCGCCCTGGACTGGGCCCTGAGCGAGGCGGACCTGAGGAAGACCCCGCTGACCGTGATCACCGTGAGCCCGATCGTTTCGGGTATCTACGGCCCGGGGTACGCGCCCGCCGACTACTACCCGGTCGAGGAGGAAAGCCGGGCCCAGGCGGAAAAGGCCACCCAGGACCTGGTGAACCAGGCGGTCGAGCGGCGCGGCGCGCCGCCGTCCGTGCCGGTGAGCGTGCGCGCGCTCAGCGGCACGGCCGCCGACGAGCTGGTCAACGCGTCCGTGGACGCAGACCTGCTGGTGGTCGGGGCGCGCGGGGCCGGGGGTTTCGCCCGGCTGGTGATGGGCTCAGTCAGCACCCAGGTCACCCATCACGCGGTGTGCCCGGTCGTGGTCGTGCCGGGGAACCGGAAGGAATGAGCACCGGGCCGGGGCGGCCCGGGCCCGGGCGGTCTGGGTTAGCCTGAGGCTGCCTGGGACCGGCGGCGCCGCCGGGGCCCCGGCCACGGGCGACTACGCAGGGAGGCCGGTCATGGCACAGCCCCAGGGAGCGGAGCTCGAGAAGGTCCGGGCCCGGCGCGAGGAACTGCGCCAGCGCTATCTGCGGCCGCCGGGGGAGCGGCCCGCGACGCCCGTCCGCGGCGTCCACCATCTCGCGCTGATCTGCCGTGACGTCGAGGAAACCATCCAGTTCTACCAGGAGTTCCTCGGCTTCCCGCTGGTCGAGCTGGTGGAAAACCGCGACTACGCGGGCTCCAGCCATTTCTTTTTCGACATCGGCAACCGGAACATGCTCGGTTTCTTCGACTTCCCCGGGCATGATCACCCGGCCTGGCAGGAGACCATCGGCGGAGTCCAGCACCTGGCCATCTCCATCCCCCAGGAACAGTACGACGCGGCCAGGAAGAAGTTCGGCGACGCCGGGTTCGAGTACCTGGGGCCGGACCGTGGCGTCGAGGAGAGCATGTACTTCCGCGACCCCAACGGCGTGGGGCTCGAGCTGTACCGCGAAGACCTCGGCGAGTTCGACGGCCACCACCTGATCGGGTAATCGCCGGCGCTTGGCGGGGGGGCTCCGGGGGGTCGTCCCCCGGGCCAGCACCGCTACTCCCTCAACTCACGGCGGATGACCAGGCGCAGGCCGGACCAGGTCGCGTCGATCGCGCAGACCTTGTTGTCCACCAGGCCGGTCGGCAGGGCGACCTCCCGCACCACGGTCTCGCTCATGTCCGTGGGGACCTTGGCCGCGCGCTTCGGCCAGGCGATCCACAGCCCGCACGCCGGGGCCATGTGCTCGCGCAGGTGACCCAGCTCCGACTCCAGGTCGGCCCGCCACGGCGAGAAGAACACGATCACGTCGAACGGCGCGCCGCCGCCGGTGTCCGCGCGGACCTCCACCCCGGCCTGCGCGGCCAGGCTGTCCGCGAACCCGTCCGGGCCGCCCAGCACGGCCACGGCCTGGCCGGGCCGGATACCCAGCTTGACGGGCAGCGGAGTGCCCGAGTACCCGCTCGGCGGGCTGGCGCGGTCCATGGCAGCAACCTACGGCACGGCACCCTGAGCACGGGCGAACTGCTCACCGCCGCTTCGCGGGTCGGCCGGCACAGGGAACAAACCGGGCCGGCCAGTCCTGGGCGGGCCGCTGGTGAGGAAGCAGCGTGCCGTCGCGCTCCTGGTCGGCCAGGGCGCCGCAGGCGGGACACGTCTCGCGCCGGGCCGTCCGGTGCCGTGGCCCGGCCGGCCGGTGGCCGTAATTACGCGCGCACATCTCCAGGTAGTCGGCGGGCGTCAGCCCGCCTCCCGCGAGTGCTCTCCAGGCGGCAGCGTCCAGCTGCCCGGCCCACTGCCAGTCATTGTGCTCGCCCCGGCCGCGGACGCGGGTCAGCCGCCACCACACTGACCCGTCGGCCCGTAACGTCCACTGCCACTCCAGATCGGCGGACGCATCCTGATTGCAGGCGGGCAAGCTCACCACTTCGCGGGTCCACAGCCATCCCTTGCTGCGGTTTCTCATGGGCCACCGTCCAGGGCCGGGGAGCGCGCAACCATGACGTCCCCCCGCAACCGCCACAGCACCGAATGTAGCAACTGACCGCC
>JAOPYP010000780.1 GCA_025964635.1 Actinomycetes bacterium
AGGGCCTGGCCCACTGGTCGGTGTCCTTGCCGCGCAGCCACTCGGCGGCTTCATCGATCAGGCCGATGATCACGTCGGCGTCGCGCATGGTTCCGCGACGGATTCGCAAGTTATCTGTCATGGCTCCGTGCCTTGGCTGGCCTGCGGCCGACACCAGCACGGTCCGGTCACCGGCGTGGCGCGAAGGCGTGAGTTAGCGGGACTGACGGTCAGCCCGCGAACCGCGGGAGCGGCAGCGGGCGGAGCCGGCTCAGGGCCGGCGCCTGGCTTAACGGGAGCATCAGCCACCTCCTGACTCGGGTGCGGCGGCCGGGCTGGGTGGGGAGTCGGGGACCCGGGCATTGTCCGGAACCTGCCCGACGACGACCGAGAACTGGTTGCGGTCGGCGGGGTAGACGCTGACCGTCAGCCTGACCGGCCGCCCGTCATCGGAGTAGGCGGTCCGGCGCTGCTCGACCACGGAGATCCGGCCGTCGTCCGGAAGCCGGAAGAACGCGGTCTCGTTCATGTCCGGCGCTCGTACCGTGATCGTGTCGCGGTACCCCGCCTGTTTGATGCCGGCCGACTCGCGCAGGTAAGCCACCGTCCCCTCGGTGATGTCGCCGGCCTGGATCAGCCGCACCGCGCCCTTCTGGACCAGGTCCATGGGATAGAACGAGGTCTGCAGGGACCACGGGGTGCCATCGATGTAGCGCTGCTGGTGGCGGCTGACCACCGAGGTGCCCTCGGCGAGGGCCATTTCCGTCGCCATCGGCTCGGCAGCCTCCTCGATCCCGACCTGCGGAAGCGTGTCCGAGGCCTTCCTGAACCGCGCCTCCACCTCGGGCTTGTACGACGTGCCTTCTCCCCCCGAGGCGGTCGTCGGGTTCCCGGTCAGTGAGGTCACGTACGGGACGATCGTCTCGATGACGAACGTCCCCTGCCCGGGACGGGTCTCGACCAGCCCCCGGGTGATCAGCCACTTGATCGCGTCGCGGATGGTGTTGCGCGACGCGTTGTACTTCTCGCGGAGCTCCAGCTCAGTCCGGAGCTGGGCACCAGGCGGGAGCTCGCCAGCCTCGATCTGGCGGCGGAGATCCTCGGCGATCTGCCGGTACATGGGGTCAGCCATGACACCTCCCAGAGGTACCAACCAGCCCTACCGTAGGGCCGACTGGGCTGAAAAGGATCATACCCGCTGTCCACATCTTCAGAATCTTTGGGATGGGCCAGGTTTGGTCCCCCTTGTGAGGGGTTATAGACCCAGTAGTACCAAAGGTTGGGATGACTAGGATGGCTAGATCCACAGGAATCATTCTACACACTGGGCTCCTTGGGTGTACATGGATCAGCCATCTAGGCCCCAACACCCGCCTCACCCCGGCCACCCATACCGGGCAAGGCACCCAGCAGGACGGCGGTATCACCGCCGAAGGCCAGAAGTAAGGGGACTGCCATGGCCACAACCCTCCTCCTCGTCGGAATCGTGATCTTCGTAGCCGGCGCCGCGGTCGGCGGCATCCTCCTCGTGAGCTGGGGAATCAGGCGGGAGGAGCAGGATTTTTCGATGACCCGCCAGGCTCCGGGCCAGGTCAGCCTGGGGACCCGCCGCGTGACTGGCCTCTACGTCCGCCAGCGGACTGACCTCGCCCCTCCTGCGGATCGCCGGGAAGACCTCTACGTCTGACCGGCCGCAGGCCAGGCCGGCCGGGGCCGCGGGGGACCTGGCCGGCCTGGCCCGGGGGGCGTCCGCGCCGCACCATTGCGGGGCATGGTGCGGCGCGGACGGCTGTCCGGGCCCACTCACCGGGTGACGCGTCAAGGCAGGTCAGCCGGATCTCCCGGCCCCGAACACTAAGCTCGCTAGAGTGCAAGACTCCGCAACTCCCGCGCCCTACCCGTGGCCCCCGCAATCGGCCACCGGCGTGGGCTCCCTGCCCGGCACCGACCCGCTCGAGGCGATGCGGCTCATCCTCGACGAGCTCCCGGACCTGCCGCACCTGGCCGAGCTCCCGAATCGCGGCGTGGGCGCGGACATGATCGGCCGGACCGCGGCGCTGCTGATCGACCTGCCCGTGGACGCGACCACCCACGGCTGGCGCCTCGCCGACCGCCCGGGCCAGGACCTGCGCCGCGCGCAGTCGCTGCTGGCCCGGGACCTGGACGCGCTGGAAGAGGCCGCGGACGGATACCGGGGCACGCTGAAGCTGCAGGTCTGCGGGCCGTGGACGATGGCGGCCAGCCTGGAGCTGGCCCGCAGCCAGGAGCCCGTGCTGGCCGACCCGGGCGCGGTCCGGGACCTGACCGAGTCGCTGGCCGAGGGAGTGGCCGCGCACGTGTCCGGGGTGGCGGCCCGGGTGCCCGGCGCGCGGCTGCTGCTTCAGGTGGACGAGCCCGCGCTGCCCATGGTGCTGGCCGGCGGGGTGCCGAGCGCCAGCGGGCTGAACCGGGTCCGGCCGGTTGAGGACTTCGACGCCGAGGAGGGTCTGCGCGCGGTGCTGTCCGCGACGGCCGCCCCGACCGTCGTGCACTGCTGCGCAGTGTCGGCCCCTCTTGGCATCATCAGGGGGGCGGGCGCGGACGGGGCGGGGATCGACCTTGGCGTGCTCCGCCGGGGGGAGGAAGAGGTGCTGGCGGAGGCGGTCGAGGCGGGCCTCGGGATCTTCGCGGGCGCGGTGCCCGCCACGCCGGTGCCGGGTACCCCCGCGGCCGCACCAGCCGGCCGGCCGCGGGCCAACGGCCGCGCCGCGGACGCTACTTCTCCGCAACGGAGCCGTTCAGGCACACTCCCCGACGCCAAGGCCACCGCGGACCGGGTGGTGGAGTTGTGGCGCCGGATGGGGTGGCCGGCCGCCCGCACGCCCGGCGCCGCCGGTGTCGCGGCCCAGGTGGTGATCACCCCGGGCTGCGGTCTGGCCGGTGCCCCGCCGGAGTATGCCCGGGCCGCGCTGGCCTGCTGCCGTGACGCGGCCCGGATGCTCCCCGAGCTGATCGAGGAGGAGGCACCGTGACCGAGCCGACTGACCCGGGCGGTATCCCGGCCAGCCTGGCGGAGGAGTCCGGCGGGATCCCGGGGTCCGCGGTGGACGCGGCTGCCCGGCACCGGCACGCCGGACTCAGCGCGGAGATCACCGAGGCCAATCACCGCTACCACGTGCTGGACTCGCCGACGATCTCGGATGCGGAGTACGACGCGTTCATGCGTGAGCTCCGGGAGCTGGAGGAGCGCTACCCGGAGCTGCGCACCCCGGATTCCCCCACCCAGCGGGTGGGCGGCGCGATATCCACCGAGTTCACCGCGGTCGAGCACCTGGAGCGCCTGCTCAGCCTGGACAACGCGTTCTCCGCCGGGGAATTCGACGCCTGGGCCGCCCGCGCCGAGCGGCTCGGCGGGACCGGCCCCTATCTGTGCGAGCTGAAGATCGACGGGCTGGCCGTGGACCTGGTGTACCGGGGCGGCGCGCTGGTCCGCGCGGCCACCCGCGGGGACGGGACGACCGGGGAGGACGTCACCCCCAACATCCGCACCATCGCCTCGGTCCCGCTCCGGCTCACCGGCCCTGAGGTGCCGGAGACGCTGGAGGTCCGGGGTGAGGTGTTCTTGCCGGTGGCGGCGTTCCACGAGCTGAACGAGCGGCTGACCGCGATGGGCCGGCCGCCGTTCGCCAACCCCCGCAACTCGGCCGCGGGCTCGCTGCGCCAGAAAGACCCGCGGGTTACCGCGACCCGGGCCCTGCAGCTGATCGTGCACGGCGTGGGGCTCGCCACCGGTGACGCCCCGGAAACCCACTCCGGCTGGTACGAGCGGCTGCGCGGCTGGGGGCTGCCGGTCAGTGACCTGTTCCAGGTCGTGCCGGAGCTGGACGGGGTGCGGGAGTACATCGCGCGCTACGGCGAGCACCGGCACGACACGCCGTATGAGATCGACGGGGTCGTGGTCAAGATCGACCGGCTCGACCTGCAGCGCCAGCTGGGCCACACCAGCCGGGCGCCGCGCTGGGCCATCGCCTACAAGTACCCGCCCGAGGAGGTCAACACCCGGCTGCTGGACATCCGGGTGAACGTGGGCCGGACCGGCCGCGTCACCCCGTTCGCGGTCATGGAGCCCGTGGTGGTCAGCCAGTCCACGGTGGACCGGGCGACGCTGCACAACGCCGACGAGGTGGCCCGCAAGGGCGTGCTCATCGGGGACATGGTCGTGCTCCGCAAGGCCGGCGACGTGATCCCCGAGGTGGTCGGGCCGGTGGTGGACCTGCGCACCGGGGACGAGCGGGCGTTCGAGTTCCCGACCGTGTGCCCGGCGTGCGGCACCCCGCTGGCCCGGGAGGACGGCGGGGTGGACTGGCGCTGCCCGAACACCCGGTCCTGCCCGGCCCAGCTGCGGGAACGGCTGTTCCACCTGGCTGGCCGGGGGGCACTGGACATCGAGGTGCTCGGCTACGAGGCGGTCACCGCGCTGCTCGACTCGGGGCTGGTCACCGACGAGGGTGACCTGTTCGCGCTGACCGCCGAGGACCTGGCCACGTCCCCGTTCTTCGTGAACAAGCAGGGCAGCCTGACCGTGAACGCGGGCAAGCTGGCCGGCAACCTGGACGAGGCGCGGCGGCGGCCGCTGTGGCGGATCCTCGTGGCCCTGTCGATCCGGCACGTGGGCCCGACCGCGGCCCGCGCGCTCGCCGCCCAGTTCGGCTCGGTCGACGCGATCACGGCCGCCTCCCCGGAGGAACTGGCCGCGGTGGACCGGGTGGGCCCGACGATCGCGGCCTCGGTGATTGAGTGGTTCGGCGTGGACTGGCACCAGGCGATCGTGGCGAAGTGGCGGGAATCCGGCGTGCAGCTCGCGACGCCCGGCTGGACGCCGCCGCCGGCGCCCGAGGCCGAGCCCGGCGCCGAGGCCGGCGGCCCGCCCCTGGCCGGGGTGACCGTGGTCATCACGGGCAGCCTGGACTCGTTCAGCCGGGACGAGGCCGCGGAGGCGGTGCAGGCCCGGGGCGGAAAGGTCACCGCGTCGGTCTCCAAGAAGACGGCGTTCCTGATCGCCGGGGACAAGCCCGGCAGCAAGTACGACAAGGCGCTCACGCTGGGCGTTCCCGTGCTGGACGAGGCGGGATTCCGGGTGCTGCTGGACAATGGCCCGGCCGCGGCGGCCGAGCAGGCCGCGATCCCTGATGCCGCCGGGGCTCCCGGGACCGCTGGCGGCTCGTGAGAATGGCGTAGCGAGTGGGCCGCAATTGATTCCGTCGGTCTGCGGTGCTCTGACCTGCGGAATCGTTGTTCTTCGATCCTGCACCGTAACGGATAGTGTGCGATTGGCTTCGCGAAGTACCGTTTTCGCCGTACCCTGCTGACAGAGCCACGCGTATCCCCGTCGGCTGGCTGCGGCCCGAGGACACCATGAGGGATCCGAACGACACCAGGGACATCGGTCCGCGGATCGGTTCCCCGCTGTGGTACTACATCACCGCCGTCACGGTGGCGGGTCTCGCCGCTCTGCTGGCCGCGGCTCGCGGCCTGCCCGGCTCGGGGGTCTCCGGACTGCTGGACCGCCCGCTGCTGTGGGTCCTCGCCGCGCTGGCCTTCCTCGGCGAGCTCAAGCGGATCGTGACCCCGGGCAAATCCGGGCCCGACGCCGGCGCCGTGTCGGTGACCTTCTGCTTTGCCGCCCTGCTCTACTGGGGCTTCCCGGTCGCCGTGCTGCTCCGGGCGGTCACCACGCTCGTGGTCGCGCTGGCCGCGCGCCGGGCGGTCTTCCGGGCGGTGTTCAACGTCGCCCAGCTCACCCTGAGCCTGGCCGCGGCGGCGGCGGTCCTCGCCGCGGCGCACATCCACCCGTCCCCGGCCCGGCCCTGGGTCCCCGCCGGCAACCAGGTTGGCGCGGTCGGCCTGGCCGCGGCCGCCTACTTCGCCTGCAACTTCATGCTGGTCGGCGTGGCTGTCGCGCGGCACGGCCGGGCGCCCGTCCTGGCCACGCTGCGCCGGGCCCTGCCGTACCAGGCATTCGTCACCCTGGCGCTGCTGTCCGCGGCGCCGCTCGTGGTCGTGGTCATGAACCGCTCGGTGCTGCTGGTGCTGCTGTTCCTGCTGCCGCTCACCGCGGTCTACGCCAACGCGGCCATGTCGCTGAACCGCGAGTACCAGGCGCTGCACGACCAGCTGACCGGGCTGCCGAACCGCACCCTGCTGCTGCGCCGGACGGCGGAGGCCCTCACCGCGGCCGGGCGGAGCGGAGCCCGGTGCGGCTTCCTGCTCCTGGACCTGGACCGGTTCAAGGAGGTCAACGACACGCTCGGGCACCCGCTGGGGGACGGGCTGCTCCAGGTGATCGCCTACCGGCTGGCCCGCAGCGTGCGGCCGGGCGACGTGGTCGCCCGGCTCGGCGGCGACGAGTTCGCGGTGCTGCTGCCCGCGGTACGGACCGCTGAGGTGGCCGCCGAGGTGGCCGCGCGGCTGCGCGCCGCCCTGGCCGAGCCGGTTCAACTGGAGGGCATGTCATTCGAGATCGAGGCCAGTGTGGGGATCGCGCTGTACCCGGATGACGGGGCCACGGTGGAGGTGCTCCTGCAGCGCGCCGATGTGGCCATGTACCTGGCCAAGGAGCGCCGCACCGGGGTCGAGACCTACGTGGCGCGCGCGGACCGCTACTCGCCTGCACGGCTGTCCCTGCTCGGTGACCTGCGCCGCGGCATCGACCGGGGCGAGTTCGAGCTGCACTACCAGCCCAAGGTGTTCCTGGCCACGGGCCGAACCGCCGGGATGGAGGCGCTGCTGCGCTGGCAGCACCCGCGCCACGGGCTGATCGGGCCGGCCGAGTTCATCCCGCTGGCCGAGCAGTCCTTCCTGATGCAGGATCTCACCGCGCACGTGGTCCAGCTGGCGGTCAGCCAGGCCTCGGCCTGGCGGCGCAGCGGGCTGGCGGCCCAGCTGTCGGTGAACGTCTCGCGCCGCGACCTGCTGGACGGCAGCCTGGCGGCCACGATCGAGCGCGAGCTCGCCGGGCAGGACCTGCCGCCCGGCGCGCTGCTGCTCGAGATCAGCGAGCGGGCGCTGACCCGGGAGGCCGCCGACATCGCGGGCGGCCTCAGCGCGCTGCGCGCGCTCGGCGTGGAGCTCAGCGTGGACGACTTCGGCACGGGCTTCACGTCGGTGGGCCGCCTGAAGGAGATGTCCGTCGGCGAGGTGAAGATCGATCCGTCCTTCGTGGCCGCCGTGGCCAGCAACCCGGACACCGAGCTGATCGTCCGCTCGGCGGTGCACCTGCTGCGCGGGCTCGGCATCCGCTCGGTGGCCGAGGGGGTCGAGTCACCGCAGGTCGCGGGCCTCCTGCAGGCCATGGGCTGCGACGCTGCGCAGGGCTGGCAGTTCAGCCGGCCGCTGAACGCGGCCGCCGCTACCGCCTGGCTGGCCCACCGGCGTGCCGCCCCGGGCGCCGGGCCGGGCCCTGTCACCGGGCCCGCATCCGTCACCGGCGCCGCATCCGTCACCGGGGCCGCCCCGGGCGGCGGACCCGGCGCGG
>JAOPYP010000243.1 GCA_025964635.1 Actinomycetes bacterium
CGCGCCGCCCAGGACGGAAAATTAGGGGTTGCCGTCGCGCGGGCGGAGGATCGTGGTGCTGGTAACAATAGGTGCACATCTCACTGCCCTGGGTAGTGAAATCTCCCCGCCACTGGCCGGCTCCTGGCGAGCCTGGGGATTGGCGTACGGGCTGGCCGCCGATCTGACACCATTCCCTTGCTTGGAAGACAGCCCTGATGAGGTGGCGATGACGGATGTGAATGGCGGCAACGTCGCCGTGATCGTCTACCGGGAGGACGACACCTGGGACACCGAAGTCCTGCCCGTCGCCCTCACTGAGGACCTGAAAGGGCTGATCCACGCGCTCCGCCAGCAGCCCAGCCGGGGGGGAACGATCGGGCTGGTCGCGGTCGGGGATGACTTCTTCGTGGCGCTGCGGGTGCTCGGCGGCGAGGTCACGGTTTTCCTGTCCGACCTGACGGCCGCCGTGGACTGGCCGCTGGCCCGCCAGGTGCTGGAGTACCTCGACATCCCGGTCCCCGGCGAGGACGACCTGGACCAGGTGCTGCCCGCGGGCGAGATGTCCATCTTCGCCGACCTGGGGATGGACGAGATGGATCTCGGGGCGCTGTCCGACGACCTGGACCTGTTCCCCGACGAGGCCCTGGCCAGCATCGCCAAGCGGCTCGGCTTCGGCCACGCGCTGGACCGGGCCCTGGACGCCGCCCTCGGCCCGTGAGCAAGGGCCGTGAGGCAAGGGCCGTGAGGCAAGCGCCATGAGGCGGGCACCGTGGGGCAGGCACCCGTGAGGCACAGGCCGGCGCCGTGACCACCGGGTACACAGCCGCCTTCGCGCCCGCGATGCGCGCCGCGCTCGCGGAGGCGGCGGCGGCCCTGGCCGAGCATCCCCCCGAGGTCCCGGTCGGGGCGGTGGTGCTGGATGCCGCGGGCGTGGTCATCGGCCGGGGGCACAACCGCCGCGAGGCCGGCGCCGATCCCACAGCCCACGCCGAGATCGAGGCCATCCGCGCGGCGGCGGCCGCGGTGGCCGGCTGGCGGCTGACCGGCTGCACCCTGGTTGTCACCCTGGAGCCGTGCACCATGTGCGCGGGGGCGATCTCCGCGGCGCGGATGGCGCGGCTCGTGTACGGCGCGGCCGACCCGCGCGCCGGGGCGGCCGGCTCGCTGTGGGACGTGCTCCGCGACCGGAGGCTCGACCAGCAGACCGAGGTCATCCCGGGCGTGCTGGAGGACGAGTGCGCCCGCGTGCTCCGGGACTTTTTCGCGGGCCGGAGGCACCCGGGCCGCTGACCCCGGCCCGGCCAGACGCCCCTGGTCAGCCTGCCCCGGCGGGCCGGTGACGGCACCGGTGACAGGAGTTTTGCGGCTGTCCCCGGCCCGGGACCAGCGGCCCGGCACGTCGGGTAGGCTCAGCGGCGGTGGAGTCGCCTAGTGGCCGAGGGCGCACGCCTCGAAAGCGTGTGAGGGGGCAACCCCTCCGTGGGTTCAAATCCCACCTCCACCGCCCATGCGGATCGCCACGGCCCGCTTCCTGAGCGCTGCGGCGATCCTGCCCGAGCACCGTCGGCACGACCTCCGGCCGGCGGGCCGCCGAAGCCGAGGGGATGGAGTGCTGGAGCCGCAAAGCACCGCGCTGTTCATCCTCTTGATGGTGGTGTTCTGCGCCCTGGTCTGCTGGATGGCTCTGGCCCGGCAGATGGTGTTCCGCGTCTTCGCGGCCTGCCTGGCCTTCATCCCCGCGATGCTGTTCGGGGTGGCGGCCGTCAACAAGTACTACGACTACTACCAGAGCTGGGGCGCGGTCGCCGCGGACCTGGGCGGCCAGGGCACCAGCCAGGTGACGTCAGCGACCAACGTGAACCAGGCGTCGGCCAAGCAGGTGAGCGCGATCCTGGGCAGCCGCGTGAACCTCCGCGACGCCGTCCTGCACGGGCAGACGATCCGGCTCACCGTGCCGGGGAAGGCCAGTCACCTGCGCCGGACCGTCTTCGTCTACCTGCCGCCGCAGTACTTCCGGTCGGCGTTCAGCGGGTACCGGTTCCCGGTCGTCGAGCTGCTGCCCGGGTTCCCGGGCACCCCGGCGGACTGGATCAACGTGGTGGGCATCACCGCCGCCTACAGCACGCTGCTGACCGGCGGGGCCCCGGTGAAGCCGGCGGTGCTGGTCATGCCGGACGCCAACGGGGGCCGGCGGATCTCGCTGCAGTGCCTGAACGTGCGGCACGGGCCCCAGGACGCCACCTACCTGGCCCAGGACCTGCCCGCGTACCTGCCGCACATCCTGAGGGTGCAGCCGCAGGGGCCGGCCTGGGGCATCGCGGGCTACTCCGAGGGTGGCTACTGCTCCGCCAACCTGGCCCTGGTGTACCGGCTGCGGTACGGCGCGGCGGGCGTGCTGAGCGGCTACTTCACCCCGAGCGATGACCAGCTGGGCAGCCCGGTGCATACGGTCAAGCCGTTCGGCTCGGACCTGCACATGCGCCGGGCCAACACGCCCCGGCTGCGGATCACCAAGCTCCCGGTGAGCGCCTCGATCCCCAAGTTCTGGCTCGGCGTCGGGGGCAAGGACACCGCGGGACTCCGCGCGTCGCGGCAGTTCCAGCGACTGGTCCTGGCCCGGCAGCCGTCCGTCCAGCTGAACGTGGTCCCGGGCGGCGGGCACACCATGCCCACCTGGCGGGCTCTGGTGCCCTCGATGCTGGAGTGGATGACGCCGCTGCTGACCACGGCGGCGCAGCACCCCACCCCCGTCAGCCAGCTTGGCCACACCCACGTCTCTCGCACGGGCCGGCACCACCGCGCCCGGATCAGCCAGGCGGCCCGCGGTTCAGTCCGTGATACTCCCACCCCGCCGGCGTGAGTGCCGCGGCTGGTGCACCCCGGCGTCTAGATCGAGCACCCGGGCGTGCAGCACCGACCTCTGGTGCAGGGCCGCGCCAAGCGCGCGGTGCAGCCCGTCTTCCAGGTAAAGCTCGCCGCGCCAGTGGATGACGTGCGGGAACAGGTCCCCGTAGAACGTGGAATCCTTGGACAGCAGCAGCCGGAGGTCCAGTACCGCCTTCGTGGTGATCAGCTGATCCAGCCGGACCGGGCGCGGCGGCACCTCCGCCCACTCCCGCGTGCTCCGGGCATGGTCGGGATAGGGCCTCCCTTCCCCGACCTGCTTGAAGATCACAGCGCGATTCTAGTTGAGCGCAGCGCGACAGGGGAGATTGCCGGGGTCGGCCACCTGGGTGCCATCACCGACGGCACCGGGGGACAGCGCTGAGGTCTTCGTTATCTGCCTTGGAATTTGCCGGCCCGGAGGGCGGGGCCCGCGATCCCTCGGCTTACCCGGGCCGGCGCAGGGGCGGGGTGCGCATCGCCGCTTCCATCTCGGCCGGGGTCAGGGCCGGCTCGGGCAGGGCGGTCGTGCCGGCCCGCGCCGGGCGCAGGCCATCCAGCAGGAGAGCCAGGTAACGGCGCCAGACCCCCGGGCGCGCGTCCCGGGCGTACTCGGCCACCCCGGCGAGCATGAACTCGATGAACGGCACGTCCGTGGGGCGCAGGTCGGCGCGCACCACGCCCGCGGCCTGGGCCCGGGTGACCAGCTCGGTGACCAGGGGCTGCATCCGGGCCCGGGCCTGGCCCACCCGGTCGCGCCCGTAGGTGGCGAACATGAACAGCTGCCGCAGGCCGCGGTCGGCGGCCAGCAGCCCGCCGGCCTGCTCCAGGAAGGAGACCAGGCTGCCCCACTCGTCCGGGTCGGCCAGGGCGCCCTCGGCCAGCGTCACCAGCGCGTCGAGACGCTCCGTGAACAGCGCGTCGGCCAGCGCCTCCTTGTCGGGAAAGCGCCGGTACACGGTGCCGACGCCGACTCCGGCCCGCCGGGCCACGTCGTCCAGGGTGGCCTGCAGCCCCTGCTCGGTGAAGACCTCGGCCGCCGCCCGCAGGATCCGCTGCCGGTTCAGCTCGGCGTCCCGGCGCAACGGCCGCGCCCGGGCGCGCTCGGGCACGGGCGTCGAGGTCATGCCCCGAGCGTACCCCTAAGTGGAGGAGCTTCCTCCGCTTCATGTTAGGGTCGGCGGTAAAGCGGAGAAGTTGCCTTCAGATTGGCCAGAGCGATGTCAGCTGCGAACCCGCCCGCCAGTCCCGCCGCCGTCCCGGCCGGAACAGACCCGCCGGACCCGAGGCGGTGGTACATCCTCGCGGTCATCGCCCTGGCCCAGCTGATGGTGGTCCTCGACGGCACGATCGTGAACATCGCGCTGCCCTCGGCCCAGCGCTCACTGCACTTCACCAACGTGGACCGGCAGTGGATCGTGACCGCCTACGCCCTCGCCTTCGGCAGCCTGCTGCTGCTCGGCGGCCGGGTCTCGACGCTGCTGGGCCGCAAGGTCACCTTCATCGGCGGGCTCATCGGCTTCGCGGCCGCCTCGGCGGTCGGCGGCGCGGCGACGAGCTTCGGCATGCTGGTGGGGGCCCGGGCCCTTCAGGGAGCGTTCGGCGCCTTCATGGCCCCCGCGGCGCTGTCCCTGCTGACCACGACGTTCAGCGGGTCGAAGGACCGGGGCCGGGCCTTCGGCGTCTTCGGCGCCATCGCCGGCGCCGGGGCGGCCATCGGCCTGCTGCTAGGCGGCGTGCTGACCGAATACCTGTCCTGGCGCTGGTGCCTGTACGTGAACCTGTTCTTCGCGGCGGCGGCCGTCACCGGGGGCTTCATCCTGCTCGGCAGCCACCCGCGAGGGCGGCGGCCCAGGCTGGACGTCCCTGGGGCGGTGGCCGTTTCCGCGGGCATGTTCTGCATTGTCTACGGGTTCTCGAACGCCGCGATTCACAGCTGGCACACCCCCTCGACCTGGGGATTCCTGGTCGCAGGCGTGGTGCTGCTCGCCGTGTTCGCCTGGTGGGAGACCCGGGCGCCGGAGCCGCTGCTGCCCCTGCGGATCGTCCTGGACCGCAACCGGGGCGGCGCGTACCTGTCGATCCTCATCGCGGGCAGCGGCATGTTCGGGATCTTCCTGTTCGTCACCTACTACATGCAGCAGACCCTGGGCTTCTCCCCGGTGATTACCGGTGTGGCCTTCCTGCCCATGGTCGCGATGATCATGACTTTCTCGAACCTGTCCAACATCGTGCTGATGCCCCGTGTCGGCCCTAAGCCGCTGGTCGCGCTGGGCATGCTGCTCGCCGCGGTGGGCATGGCCCTGCTCACCCGGATCGGCGTGCACTCCACTTACACCGCCGACCTGCTGCCGCCGCTGCTCATAGATGGCGCGGGCCTGGGCATGGTGATCGCGCCGTCGATCAACACCGGCACCTTCGGTGTCGCGCCCCAGGATGCGGGAGTGGCCTCGGCCAGCGTGAACACCGGCCAGCAGCTCGGAGGATCCATCGGCACCTCGCTGCTCAACACCCTGGCCGCCAGCGCCACCGCGTCGTACCTCGCCTCCCACCTGAACCCGCGCACCCTGGTCGGCGGCAAGCCGGCCCCATCCCTGGTCACCCAGGCGCTGGTGCACGGCTACACCACGGCGTTCTGGTGGGCCGCCGGGATCTTCGCGTTCGGCGCGGTCGTGGCCGGCGTGCTGTTCCGCCGGGGACCGCTGGCCCGCCAGGAGCAGCCGGTCGCGGCGGGCACCGTCGGGGCCGCGGCCCAGGGATCTCCCGAACCGGGCGTGGTCCCGGGCTGATCAGCGGGGACCACGCCCGGCCGGGTGGGCTGTGCCGGGCTGGGCTGTACCGGGCTGTGCTGTACGGGCTGTGCTGCGCCGGGGGCAGGGGCTAACAGCGGCCGCTCAGGTGGGGCCGGTCACGCGGGGCCGGTCAGCAGCGCCCGGAGTAGGCCCCGCTGGTGTAGGTGGTCCAGGGGGACCAGTTGGTGCCGTTGCCGGACATGGAGACCGCCGCGCGGGCGTTGCCGTAGGCGTCGTAGGTCGAGAGCGCGCCGTTGACCGGGTTGATCTGCCAGTAGCCGCGCTCGCCCACGGTCCCGGTGGCGAACTGGTTGCCGCCGGACTCAGCCATCGCGATCGACGCCGCAGTGACCTCCACCGCGGCGGATCCGCCCGCCGAGACCCACAGAGCTTCCAGGCCGTTGCAGCTCAGTGTGCCGGACTGGCTCGCGGTGGTCGTCGTGGAGGCCTGGCTGCTGGCCGCGGACGAGTCGCTCGAGGACCCGGCATGCCGGGGGGTGTACGCCGTCGTGTGGGTGCCGCCCCCGGAGGCGGCTGGCACGGCCGCGGGCGCGGGCAGGTGCCGCGGCAGCCGGAGTTGCTCGCCGACGTAGATCATGTTCGGATCTTTGATCGTCGACTGGTTGGCCGCATACAGCGAGCGCCAGTTGGCGCCTTGGCCGTAGAAGCGCTGGGTGATGCCGGACAGCGTGTTCCCGGCCTGCACGCTGTACGCGCCGCCGATCGCCGCCTGGCCGCGCGCCGCGTGGGCACTCACTGCCTCGGTGGTGGCGGCCTGGGTGGTGGCGGCCTGGGTGGTGGCGTGGGCCTGGCCCGCGGGGAGTGCCGCGTCAGCCAGGTGGGCGTGGATCACGTGCGGGGCCGTGGCGGCCGGTGAGGCCGTGACCGCTCCGCCGATGTGCGGGGCCGTAGTGGCCAGCGTGCCCACCACCACAACCGCGGGCGCGGCCTTTCCTGCCGTCTGGGCGACCTTTTCCACCTGCGAGGGGGTCGTGTGCTGACCGGTCCGCCTGATCTTCCGTTTCCTGCGATGCCTGGGTACTGAAGTCACAAGGCTCCTCATGCCGGAATTCGCCCGGTTACTTGGCTGAACACGCCTTTCCGCGGGCCTGACGGTCGCTGTTCCTGACGCATGTTGCCAGGACGCCGGGGGTGCGCGCAGTGAAATCGTGCACGGAGCGCTTCGGGTCGACCCGACGCACAAAGTGGTACGAAACACGCGCACCATTAGCAGTCGTCCTCATCAATGGCCCGTCCTGGCGTGTTCCGCTACCGCGTGGACGCCCGGCCCCATCGGACACAATGGACCTGATGGAATCCGCCGGCCCGCCACCCGCCCCGACCAGGTCGTCCTTGGTGTCGGCCCGGCTGATCTTGCGGCCTGTGCCCTGGGACGCGGTTCTCGCGATCACCGGCGACGAGCGGCTGGACGACTGGGCCGACGACTATCCGGGCGACGACGACGTCGTGATCGCCGGGCTGCTGCTGGGCGCGGACCAGGCCGCGGGGCCCGGGAGGGGGCAGGTCCCGGCGGGCGACGCGGCCGGGCAGGTGGC